>JASHQV010000458.1 GCA_030038955.1 Solirubrobacteraceae bacterium | reverse complement strand
CGGCTCGGCGACATGTTCGGGCGCGTGCGGATCTACAACCTCGGGTTCGTCGTCTACACGGTGGCGTCGCTGCTGCTGACGCTCGACTGGCTGACCGGCGCCGCCGGCGCCACCTATCTGATCGTGCTGCGCCTGTTCCAGGGGATCGGCGGCGCCTTCCTGCTGGCCAACTCGGCGGCGATCATCACCGATGCGTTCCCGTCAAACCAGCGCGGCATGGCACTCGGGATCAACAACATCGTCGGCGTCAGCGGGATGTTCATCGGGCTCGTGCTCGGCGGCCTGCTGGCGCCGATCGACTGGCGCCTGGTGTTCCTGATCTCGGTGCCCGTAGGGCTGTTCGGGACCGTCTGGGGGTACCTGAAGCTGCGCGAGCTGAGCCACCCGCACCGCGCCAGGATCGACTGGCCGGGCAACCTCACGTTCGCGCTCGGGCTGATCCTGATCATGGTCGCGATCACCTACGGGATCCGCCCGTGGGGCGGGCACAGCACCGGCTGGGGCAGCCCCCGCGTGCTGGCGCTGCTCGGCTCGGGGCTGGCCTGCCTGGTCGCGTTCGCGGCGCTCGAGCGCCACGTCCCCGACCCGATGTTCCGCCTGCCGCTGCTGCGCATCCGCGCGTTCACGTTCGGCACGCTGTCGACCTTCCTGTCGGCCGTCGCTCGCGGCGGGCTGATGTTCATCCTGATCATCTGGCTGCAGGGCATCTGGCTGCCCCAGCACGGCGTCGACTTCGCCGACACGCCGCTCAAGGCGGGGCTGTGCATGCTGCCGTTGACGATCGGGATGCTCGTGTCCGGGCCCGCCTCCGGCTACCTGTCCGATCGCTTCGGCGCGCGCCCGTTCGCCACCGGCGGGATGGTCGGGGCGGCGATCACGTTCGCACTGTTGTGGCTGCTGCCGACCGACTTCTCCTACCCCGAGTTCGGGCTCGTGCTGCTGCTCAACGGCATCTGCATGGGGATGTTCTCGTCGCCCAACCGCGCCGGCGTGATGAACAGCCTGCCGCCTGGCGACCGCGGCGCCGGCGGCGGCATGAATCAGACCTTCCAGAACTCCGCCCAGGTCCTGTCGGTGGGGGTGTTCTTCTCGTTGATGATCCTCGGGCTCGCCAGCAGCCTGCCGCACACGCTCGCGACTGGCCTGCGGGCGCACGGGGTCAGCGCCTCGGCCGCTGGCGTGATCAGCCATGTGCCGCCGGTGTCGATCCTGTTCGCAGCGTTCCTCGGCTACAACCCGATCGAGCACCTCGCGGGGCCCCGGGTGCTGGCCGGGCTGTCGGCGCACAACCGCACGATCCTGACCGGCCGCGCGTTCTTTCCCGAGCTGATCTCGGCGCCGTTCCGCTCCGGCCTGCACGAGGCGTTCGCGTTCGCAATCGTCGCCTGCCTGGTCGCCGCGGCCGCGTCGATGATGCGCGGCGGCATCTACCGGCACGAGGACGTCCGCGTCGGCGCCGTCACCGAGACCGAGCGCGCAGCCGCCTGAGCGGGTGCGCACTCGGTCTGCAGCTGACGTCTCGATCGCGCCGCTGCCGTCTGAGTGCCCGTAGCAGCCTGGGCGATCCCGGTTGGCTCGTCGCCGGCGCCGCTGGCCTTGGGGCCGACGGCAAACGTCGACCGCTCGGCGCCCGGGCGGATAGGCTCAGTCGATGCGCTGGCCGGCCGAGTGGGAACCGCACGAGCGAACGCTGATCGGCTGGCCGTGCCGCGTGGAGCTGTGGGAAGAGACGCTCGCGCAGGCGCGCCAGGACTACGCGACCGTGGCCAACGCTGTCGCGGCGTTCGAGCCGGTGACGATGATCGCCAACCCCGGCGAGCAGGCCGCGCAGGCCCGCGCGGCCTGCTCGCCGGCCGTGGAGGTGCTGGAGCTGCCGTTGGATGACTCGTGGCTGCGCGACTGCGGGCCGATCTACGTCCGCGAGGGCGAGCGCGGCAGGCGCGTGGCGACGCACTTCCGCTTCAACGCCTGGGGCGAGAAGTTCTCGCCGTGGGATCGTGACGCCGCCGTCGGCCGGCTCGTCGCCGAGGCGCTCGACGACGAGGTTCGCGAGGCGCCGCTGGTGCTGGAGGGAGGCTCGGTCCACAGCGACGGCACCGGCACCGTGCTGAGCACCGAGCAGTGCCTGCTGAACCGCAACCGCAACCCGTCGCTGTCGCGCCGTCAGATCGAGGCGGCGCTGCGCCAGCAGCTCGGCGCCGAGCGGATCGTCTGGCTCGGTCAGGGACTGCTCGAGGACCGCGACACCGACGGCCACATCGACCTGATCGCGGCGTTCACGGAGACCGGCGAGGTGCTGCTGCAGACGGTCGCCGAAGACAATCCCAACTACGACAACTGCGAGGACAACCGGCGGCGGCTGCAAGCAGCCGGGCTGGGCGTGCGCGAGCTGCCCCACCTCCCCTACGCGGAGGTTGCGGGCGAACGGGTGGCGGTCAGCTATCTCAACTTCTACGTGTGCAACGGCGGCGTGATCGTGCCGGTGACGGGCGTCGACAGCGACGAGGAGTCGCTGTCGCTGATCGCCGCCGCCTACCCGGGCCGTCAGGTCGTGGCCGTACCGGGCGCGGTGCTCGCATATGGCGGCGGCGGTCCGCACTGCATCACCCAGCAGGTCCCGACGCGGTATCAATAGCGGACCGATGCCACGGCTGCTGACTGCGTTCGAGATCCCGTCCTCGCCCGCGAGGACGCACCCGCCGAAGCGACGGCCGCTGCGGATCGGGGCAGTCCAGGAGCGCTGGCACCCCGACCCCGACGAGCACCTGGCGGCGCTCGCGACCGGGGTCGCGAGCGCCGCCGAAGCGGGCGCCGCCATCGTCTGCCTGCAGGAGCTGACGCTGTCGCCGTACTTTGCGATCACGCCGGACGGACCGGCGGCAGCCGGGATCGAGCCCGAGCAGCTGGGGTCCGGCGCGACGATCACGTTCGCGCGGCGGTGCGCCCGCGAGCACGGCGTGTACGTGCATGCGTCGCTGTTCGAGCGGGCCGACGGCGAGGGCGGGCGGTCCGACGGGCTCGGCTTCAACACGGCGATCCTGGTCGCCCCCGACGGCGAGCTCGTGACCCGCACGCGGAAGCTCCACATCCCGGTCACCGCCGGCTACTACGAGGACCACTACTTCCGCCCGGGGCCGGCGAATGGCGATCCGTTCCCGCTGGCGAGGGTGCCGATCGGAGGCGGCGCCGGCGCCACGGGCCGAGGCGCTGGGACCGGCGGCGGCCAAGACGCCGGGACGGCCGGGAGAGACGATGCGCTGCTCGGGTTGCCGACCTGCTGGGACCAGTGGTTTCCGGAGCTGGCGCGCGCCTACTCGCTGGCGGGCGCCGAGGTGATCATCTACCCGACCGCGATCGGCTCCGAGCCCGACCATCCGGGGTTCGACACCGAGCCGCTGTGGCAGCAGGTGATCGTCGGCAACGGTGTCGCCAACGGCACGTTCATGGTGGCCGTCAACCGGATCGGCAGCGAGGGGCCGATCACGTTCTACGGCTCGAGCTTCATCTCCGATCCGTACGGACGCATCCTCGTCCAGGCCCCGCGCGACGAGGCGGCCGTGCTGGTCGCCGACCTCGACCTCGACCAGCGCGACGACTGGCTCGAGCTGTTCCCGTTCCTGCGGACGCGGCGACCGGACGCGTACGGGTCGCTCACCGCGGTGGCCCCGCGCCCGTAGCTGTCATCGATGGATGACAATTGGTCTATGGACTCAGTTTGATCCACAGGTGCACCCGGCCGACTCGCCGTGTCCGTCAGCGCGCGAGCTTCTTGCCGGGGTTGAGCAGGCCCTTGGGATCGAACGCGCGCTTGATCTGCTCGTGTAGCGCCACCGCCGCCGCGTCCCACTGGCGGGACAGCGCCCCGCGCTTGACGAGCCCCACGCCGTGCTCGCCCGAGACCGAGCCACCGAGGCGGATCGCCAGGTCGAACAGCTCCTGGGCCGCGGCCTCGGCCCGCGCCACCTGCTCGTCGTCGTCGCGGTCGATCATGAACGTGGCGTGCAGGTTGCCGTCGCCGGCGTGGCCCCAGCTGCAGGTCTCGAGGCGGTGCCGCCGGCCGATGCTCGCGAGCTCCGCGAGCGCCTCCGCGAAACGCTCCACCGGCACGACGATGTCCTCGCTGAGCTTGCGGCCGCGCTGGGCGATGACTGCCGGCGAGACGCCTTCGCGCCAGTGCCATAGCCGGGCGATCTCGCGCCGGTCGGTGGGGGCATGCACGGCGATGGCGCGCTCGCCGAGCAGCTCCTGCAGCTCGCGGCGGAGCGCGGCCGCCGGCTCGGCGTCGCCGTCGGCTTCGCATAGCACGAGGAAGCGGGCGGCGCTGGTCGCCTCCGGCCCGAGACCGCGCAGCGCTGCCGCCAGCGACCGCGCCGAGGCGGCCAGCGCCGCCCCGTCGAGGAACTCCAGCGTGGCCGGGACGAGCCCGGCGGCGAGCACGCCGGCGACGGCGTCGCAGCCGGACTCCGGGTCCGGGTAGAGCGCCGCGACCGGCAGCTCGGCCACGGGCGCCGGGATCAGCTTGTAGCGGGCGGCGGTGACGATTCCAAGCGTCCCCTCCGAGCCGACCAGCAGCGATCGCAGGTCGTAGCCGGCGACGTCCTTGCGGACCGGCCCGCCGAGCTCGATCAGCTGCCCCGGAGCGACGACCACCTGCAGGCCGGTGACCCAGACGCCGGTGACCCCGTACTTGAAGCTGTGGGGTCCGCCGGCGTTGGTGGCGACGTTGCCGCCGATCGTCGACTGCTCGGCCGATCCCGGGTCGACCGGCAGGAACAGGCCACACTCGCGGACGTGGCGACGGGCGTCCGCGGTGATCGTCCCGGCCGGGAAGCGGGCGCGCCACTGAGCCGGCTCGGTCTCCGGGGGGCTCGTGAGCCGCTCGAGCGCGAGCACGACACCTCCGTCGCCCGGCACGGCGCCGCCGGCGTAGCCGGTGCCGCCACCGCGCGGCACGAGCGGCACGTCGTGCTCATAGCACCAGCTGACCACCGACGCGACCGCGGTCGCGTCGGCCGGTAGCGCGACCGCGTCGGCGCGTCCACGGATCGCCCGAGACTCGGTGGCGTCACTCAGGTAGCGCGTCGCGGCGGGATCGTCTCCTGCGACCACAGCGTCGGCGCCGAGCAGCGCCACGAGCTCATGGTGGATGCCGTTCACACCGACCGGGAGGGTATTAGCTGCCTCTTCGCGGACTCGTATCGCCCTCTTCGGCAACTCCCGACTTGCGCTTACACGCGGTGGCCAGGCTGAGCGCATGAAGATGAAACTGATCCTGACTTCGACCGCCGCCGCCTGCTGCCTGGCGATGGCGGCGGCAGCGCCGGCGGCATCGGCCGCCACCGAGGCAGTCAGCGCCAACTGGGCGGGATACGAGGCGACCAACGGCAACAGCGACTTCTCCGCCGTGTCGGGGGCATGGGTCGAGCCGACGGCGCGCTGCGCGTCCACGAGCGCCACCTACGCGGCCTACTGGGTTGGGCTCGGCGGCGGCGACACGGGCTCGTCGGCGCTCGAGCAGATCGGGACTCAGTCCGACTGCACGGCGGACGGCGCGACCAGCTACTACGCCTGGTACGAGCTCGTCCCAGCGGCGCCGTCCAAGCTGAAGCTGACGGTCACGCCCGGCGACCACATGTACGCACGCGTGGCCGTGGACGGTAACGATGTCACGCTCGAGCTGGAGAATCAGACGACCGGCGCAGCGGTGACCAAGCATCTGCGGATGAGCGACCCGGACACCTCGACGGCCGAATGGGTTACCGAGGCACCGTCGGCCTGCGCCGCGACGATGGAGGACTGCACGCCGCTGCCGCTGACCGACTTCGGCACGGTCAAGTTCACCGACGCGCACGCGACGTCGGGCGGCCGCACCGGCACGATCGACAGCTGGAGCGCAGAGGCGATCGCGCTCGCGCCGAGCAGCGGCAACGTGTACACCGGGTACGGCTTCGGCGGTATCGGATCGGGCTACTACGCAGACACCTCGACGAACTCAGAGGCCGGCGCGCAACCGTCGTCGCTGTCGTCGGACGGGAGCTCGTTCTCGGTCACCTACGAGGCCGATGCGAGCTCGATCGGCAGCTCCTATCCCGGCTCCGGGTACGGCTCTGGGTCGGGCTATGGCGGGTATGGCGGCTACGGCGGCGATGGCGGCTACGGCGGCTACGGCGGCTACGGCGGCTACGGCGGCTACGGCGGCTATGGCGGGTACGGCGGGTACGGCGGGTACGGCGGCTATGGCGGGTACACGATCGTCGCGCCATACTGACCGGATCTGAGCCTCCTGGTCGCGCCCCGGCGGCCGCCCGGCCGTCGGGGCGCGACACGGAACAGCCAGATACGCTCGGGCCGTGCACCTCCAGCAGCTGACGCCGCCCGAGCAGCGCGTGCTCGGATGCCTGATCGAGAAGCGCCTGACGACCCCTGACCAGTACCCGCTGACGCTGAACGCGCTGCGCTTGGCGTGCAACCAGTCGACCAACCGCGATCCGGTCACCCGCTACGACGAGGGCACCGTGCGCGCCGCGGCCGAGCGGCTGACGCGCTATGGCCTGGCGCGCCTGGCGAGCGGGCATTCGAGCCGGGCGATCAAGTTCCGCCACCTCGCGGGAGAGGTGCTGGGCGTGGCTGAGCCACAGCTGGCGTTGCTGGCGGTGATGCTGCTCCGCGGCCCCCAGACTCCCGGTGAGCTGCGGACGCGGAGCGAGCGGCTGGCGGGATTCGCGTCGCTGGCGGAGGTGGAGGCGGCGCTGGCCGAGCTGGCCGACCGCGGCTACGTGCAGCGGCTCGAGCGCCGGCCCGGGCAGAAGGAGGACCGCTATGAGCAGCTGCTCGGGGAGGATGGCCGCGGGCACGACGCGCCGCCGGTGGCGGGGCGATCGCCAAGCCTCGTCGACGCGAACGACGCCAGCACCCCCACCGCAATCGGCGCCGGCTCTGCGGCGACCCCGGGCGCCGGCCACTCCCTGTCCGACGACGGAGATCTGCGCGAACGCGTCGAGGCGCTCGAGCGCGAGGTCGCGAGGCTGCGCGAGCTGCTCGACTGAAGCCGCGCCGGCTCGATGCCGGCGGCGATCAGGTCGGCAGCGCCAGGCCGATCGCGAACGTGGCGCCGCCGACGATCACGCCGGCGAGCGTCATCTCGAGGCCGGCCGCCCACCAGGTGCGCAGCGTCACCAGCGACTTGGCGGCGCCGACGAGGAAGTGGCCGATCAGCGAGATGATCGCGGCCAGCACGATTGCCAGCGCGCCGGTCATGAAGATGAACGGGATCACCGGCACGAGTGCGCCGAGCCCGGTCGAGATGCCACCGGCGAGCGCGGCCTGCACCGGATCGCCGCTCTCACCCATGCCCCCGAACTCCTCGGTCGCCAGCGCTTTCAGGAGCGCGTCCGGCTGGCGGGAGAGCTGCTCGGCCATCGCGTCGGCGGTGGCCTCGTCGATCCCCTTGAGCTGGTAGTACAGCGACAGCTCCTCCCGCTCCTCCTCCGGGTGCTCGACGATCTCCTGGCGCTCGCGCTCGACGTTGGCGGCCGTCACCTCGGCCTGGGAGCGTTCGGCCAGGTAGGCGCCGGTGGCCATCGACAGGGCGGAGGCGATCGCCCCCGCGATCCCCGCCGTCAGCACGAAGCTGGAGCCGCCGGTGGCTCCGGACACGCCGGCGACGATTCCGAACACCGCGGCGAGGCCGTCGTTGGCGCCGTAGATCGCGCCGCTGATCCAGCCGCCCCCGGTCTGGTGCCACGTCTCGCGGTCGATGATCCGGGCGAGCCGCGCCTCGGCGGGACGCTTGCCGGCGGCAGCGAGCGCCGGCGCGGGGCTGGAGGTGGCGGCTCCGGCCGCCGGCGCCGGTCCGTCCGAGCCGTTGCGGATGTCGCCGACGGCACGGGAGTGGGAGCGCTCCTCGCGGCGGATCTCGCGGAGCAGGCGGTCGGTCTCGGGGTCGCCGGTCGAGCGCTTGTAGACGTCGTCGACCTCCTCGTCCTCGGCCGCCTCGCGGGCGGCGAGCAGCCGATCGACCGGCGCGATCCGGGCCTGCAGGCGCATCCACGCCGAGACGTGGACGCTGTCGGGCGCCGGGATCTCGATCGACAGCGCCTGCATGCGACGCTCGAGCCGGGCGCGGTGGCTGGCCTCGGCCGCGGACATGCGCCCGAGGATCACGGCCTCGCGCTCGGGCAGGCGCTGTGCGATCAGCTCGTACATGCGCCCGGCGATGATCTCCCCGCGCCAGGCGTTTAGGAGGCGCCGGCTGACCTCGGGAGTGGGAACGCTGCTCATCGATCGTGAGCGTAGCTGTGGGCGGGGCGGCGCGTGCGCGCGGGTGAGCGGGGCGCCGGCAGATCTGGACCGCGTGCCCTGGAGGTGCGTGCGTGAACGACGGGGGTCGCCGCTGGTCAGCGGCGACCCCCATAAGGCTCGGCTCTCAGGTGGCGATCAGCCCAAGCACGCGAGCGCCACCTGCTGCTGCGCCTACTTCGTCTTGAACGTCAACGCCTTCCCATACGCCTTCCCGGATGCGGTCACCGCCACCACCCGGAAGTGATAGGTCGTGTCGGCCTTCAGATGGCGGATCAGAGCCTTCACGCTCTTCGCCTTCGTGCTCGCCGCCAGCTTGTGCTTCCGCGTCGTCTTGCCGAAGTGCTTCGAGGTGCCGTACTGGAAGTAGTAGCTCGTCGGCAGTTCCTCGCCGTTCACGGACCCATGCAACGTCGCCGCCGTCGAGCTCACGGCCCGAGCCTTGTGGCTCGTCGCCTTCGGCTTCGGCTGCGTCGCATAGCTGATCGTGACAGAGGCGCTCGCGGCAGACGCCACCGGAGTGCTCACACCGGTCGCACCGGCAGCGGTGAAGCTCGAACCACCGCCACCGCCACCACCGCCGCTTACCTCGCCGCCACCACCGCCGCCGCCGCCGCCGTAGTAGCCACCGCCACCACCACCGCCTGACCCCGAAGGCTCCGACGTGTAGCCGATG
>JASHQV010000457.1 GCA_030038955.1 Solirubrobacteraceae bacterium | reverse complement strand
GTCGAGGCGCAGGTCGACGCCGCCGTCCGCCACGGCGTGCCCGCGCCGCTGGCCTCGGAGCTGGTGGCCGAGACGATCGCCGGCACCGCCGCGCTGCTGACCCACCGTCGCTACGACACGCTGGCGGTCCGGCGCGAGGTCACCTCGCCCGGCGGCTCCACCGCCCGGGGGCTCGCGGCACTCGAGCGAGCCGGCGTCCGCACCGCCTTCCAGGCGGCGATGGACGCGGTCGTGACGCCGCTCGGGGGCGGTCGCTGATGATCCTGGTCGCCACCGTGCGCGACTCGATCGGCGACTACGTGTGGGCGCTGTTCGAGGTCTACATCGTCTTGATCCTGCTGTACATCCTCGGCAACCTGCTGTTCGCGTTCGGGCTGCGTCCCCCGTACTCGCGCGCGTTCGACCTGGTGCTGGGCTTCCTGCGCGACGTCAGCGAGCCCTACCTGCGCCTGTTCCGGCGGTTCATCCCGCCGATCGGGATGTTCGACCTCAGCCCGATGATCGCGATCATCGTCCTGTACATCGTCGGGACGCTGGTCAAGAGCGCGATCGTGGGCTGAGGAAGCCCACGGAGAGGCTGCGGACGCACCTGTGCTGGGTAGACGGCGAGCGCCGGAGCCGGAGCACGGGGCAGAGCCGCCGGAGACGCTCAGACGCGGGCGCGCCTTCGCCCGGGCGGGGATCGTGCTCGCGTGGGTGCTGATCCTCGACCAGGTGACCAAGCACACGATCGGAACCTCGATCGCGCCCGGGCAGGTGAAGACGCTGGTGCCCGGGGTGCTGCACCTGGTGTACGAGCGCAACACGGGAGTCGCGTTCGGCTTCCTCGGGGGCGGCGGGGCGCTCGTGTATGTGCTCGAGGCCGTGGCGCTGGTGGTGCTGATCGCGTATCTCGCGCTGCGACCGGCGCGGCCCTGGCTGTGGCTGCCGACCGGGATGCTGTTGGGTGGGGCGATCGGGAACCTGATCGACCGCGTCGCGCTGGGGTCGGTGATCGACTTCATCAAGCTGCCCGACTGGCCCGCGTTCAACGTCGCCGACATGGCGATCACGTTCGGGGTGATCATCCTCGTGCTGGTCGTCGAGGGGGGACGTGGAGGGCGCGCGCAGTGACCGGTGACCGGGGCGGTCCGCGCGAGCAGACGGCAGCTGGACACGCCGGCGCCGGCGAGCGCCGCGAGCACGTGGTCGGCGCCGCCGACGCCGGCGAGCGCCTCGATCGCCATCTCGCCGCGACGGTCGGCTCACGCGCGCAGGCGGCGCGGCTGATCGAGGCGGGGCTGGTGGAGGTCGACGGCCGCGTCGTCCCCAAGCGCCACCTGCTGGTGGCCGGCGAGCGCGTCTCCATCGCCCGCGAGCCGCGAGCGGGCGCCAGCACGGAGCTGCCCACCGATCGGGTGCCGTTCAGGGTCGCCTACGAGGATGACTACCTGCTGGTCGTCGACAAGCCCGCCGGCGTGGTCGTGCATCCCGCCAGGGGACACGCGACGGGGACGCTGGCGCAGGCGCTGGCCAGACGCGCCGCCGGCGGGGAGGACCCGGCTCGGGCGGGGATCGTGCACCGCCTGGATCGCGACACATCTGGGCTGCTCGTGGTCGCCAGGACCGCCGAGGTGCACCGCCAGCTGAAGGCGCTGCTGGCCGCGCGCCAGCTCCACCGCGAGTACCTGACGCTCGTCGACGGGATGCCGCCGGCCCGCAGCGGCACGATCGATGCGCCGATCGGTCGGGACCGCCATGCCCGCTTGCTGGTTTCGCTCGACACCGACGTGCCGCGCGCGGCCGTGACCCACTTCGAGGTGCTGCGCCGGTTCCGCTCGGCGGCGCTGCTGCAGGTGGTGCTCGACACCGGACGCACCCACCAGATCCGCGTGCACATGCGCGCAATCGGGCATCCGGTGATCGGCGACCGCGCGTACGGCGGCTCGCTTCGCTTCGGCCTCGAGCGTCAGTTCCTGCACGCCGCCCGGCTGTCGTTCCCGCATCCGGTCGGCGGCGGGCAGGTCGACGTCCGCTCGCCACTGCCACCCGAGCTGGCACGGGCGCTCGAGCTCGCGGCGGGCGAGTGACGCCGGTCTCCGGGGTTGCTGGTCTGGTGGACCAGCAACCCCGGCTGCAACGGTGCATGAAACCCGGCTGCAACCCTGTCGAGCTGCGCTGGAGGGGGTGGGACGACCCGTCCAGTAGCCGTCCCACCACCTTCCTTCGAGCCGGTCGGCGGAGGTAGGAAGGACCGGCCAGCTCGCAGGGTGGCCTCCAGTGATAGGGGAACCGGACCACCCTCGCTCCTGGGAACGGAGCGGAACTGCCGAACTTGCGTAAACTCGCACGTCAAGCTCTGTCCATCCGTCCTCCGGTGGCGACCGCGGCCCTGCCCCGCAGATTGCGGGGTTCGCGGATGTACCTCGCTCGCTGGAGCTGCAAGCGCAAACAACAAGGGAGTATCAGTGGCTCAAATTGGTATCAGGGAGCTGCTGGAGGCCGGCGTCCACTTCGGCCACCAGACGCGCCGTTGGAATCCGAAGATGAGACGGTTCATCTTCGGCGAGCGTGACGGCATCTACATCATCGACCTCGTCCAGACCGAGGAGCTGCTGGAGCGCGCGCGGCGGTTCGCCGGCGATGTCGCCCGGCGCGGCGGCACGGTCATGTTCGTCGGCACCAAGAAGCAGGCGCGCGACGCGATCAAGGAGATCGCCGAGGCAGCCGACATGCCGTATGTCAACCACCGCTGGCTCGGCGGTCTGCTGACCAACTTCCAGACGATCTCGCTGCGAATCAAGCGTCTGCACGATCTCGAGCGCTACGAGGCCGAGGGGCAGCTCGATCTGCTGCCGACGCGGGAGCGGCTGTCGGCGCAGTCCGACCTCGAGAAGCTCCGCGCGAACCTCGGCGGCGTCAGGAACATGGAGCGCACGCCCGACGTGGTGTTCGTCGTCGACCTCAAGAACGAGTCGATCGCGGTCAAGGAGGCGCAGCGGCTGCGGATCCCGATCATCGACCTCGTCGACACGAACTGCGACCCGGATGGAATCGACTTCGTGATCCCCGGCAACGACGACGCGATCCGCTCGTGCACCGCGATCACCAAGGCGATCGGCGATGTCGTCGCCCAGGGCCACGGCGTGTTCCGGGCCGAGGAGGAGCGGGCTCGCCAGGAGCGCGAGCGGCGCGAAGCCGAGGAGCAGGCGCGTCGGGAAGCTGAGGAGCAGGCGCGGCGCGAGGCCGAGGAGCGAGCCCAAGCCGAGGCTGCGGCAGCCGCCGCGCAGGCCGCTGAACAGGCCGCGGCTGAGACCCCGGTGGCCTCTCCAACCTCGGTGGACAGTGAGCCAGAGGCTAGGTCCGCGTCCTCATCTGGGGCCACGACTCGAGTGGCTCCATCTGAGGCCGCTGCCCCAGCCGAACAGGCGAAAGCTGATGCAGCTGACGCCGAGGCAGCACCTCCCACAGCTCCGGAGCCTGCTGCGCCTCCCGAGGCTGGGGAGAGCGGGGCGGAGACCGAGGCGCCCGCGGAAGCTGCTTCCGAGTCGGCTCCTGAGGCCAGCGAGCCACCCGTGCAGACTCCTGCCGAGACCCCACAGGAGAACGCATGAGCGCGATCACAGCGCAGGACGTGAAGGCCCTCAGGGAGCGCACCGGCGCGGCGATGATGGCCTGCAAGAACGCCCTGACCGAGACCGGCGGCGACATCGACAAGGCCGTCGAGCTGCTGCGCGCCCGCGGCGCGGCGCAGGCGGCGAAGCGCTCCGGGCGCGAGGCGGCCGAGGGCACGGTTCAGGCCTACATCCACTCGAACGGCAAGATCGGCGTGCTCGTCGAGCTCGACTGCGAGACCGACTTCGTCGCTCGCAACGATCAGTTCGTGGCGTTCGCCAGGGATCTGGCGCTGCACATCTCGTGGGCGGCGCCGCTGGCGATCAGCGAGGATGAGCTGCCGCCGGCGGACCGCGAGCGCGAGCTGCGGATCGCCACCGAGCAGGCCGCCGAGCGCCCCGAGAACGTGCGCGAGCGGTTCGTCAAGGGAAAGCTCGATAAGTGGCTCGACGAGGTCGTGTTGCTGCGTCAGAAGCACGTCAACGCCGACAAGTACGAGAACCAGACGATCGAGCAGATCCGCGCCCGGCTGGCCGCCGACACCGGCGAGAACGTCGTGATCCGGCGCTTCACCCGGTTCGAGGTCGGGGCCTAGCGAGGAGCGATCGCGGTGGCAGGGCAGACGGCGGTGACCGCACCTGCCTACCGGCGGGTGCTGCTGAAGCTCTCCGGCGAGGCGCTGATGGGACCCCGCGAGTACGGCACCGACCCCGACTCCGTGCGGGAGATCGCGGGTGAGGTGGCGCACATCCACCAGCGCGGCGTGGAGGTGTCGATCGTCGTCGGCGGCGGCAACATCTACCGGGGCCTGGCCGCCGCCGCACGCGGGATGGATCGCGCCACCGGCGACTACATGGGGATGCTGGCGACCGTGCTGAACGCGCTGGCGCTGCAGGACGCGCTCGAGAAGCTCGGGGTCGCGACCCGCGTGCAGTCCGCGATCACGATCTCGGAGGTGGCCGAGCCGTACATCCGGCGCCGCGCGATCCGTCACCTCGAGAAGGGTCGGGTCGTGATCTTCGGCGCCGGCACCGGCAATCCGTTCTTCACCACCGACACGGCCGCGGCGCTGCGGGCGGCCGAGCTGCGGGCGGAGGTCGTGCTGATGGCCAAGAACGGGGTGGAGGGCGTCTACACCGCCGACCCGGCCACCGATCCGACCGCCGAGTTCATCCCCAGGATCACCCACAAGGAGGCGCTCACCCGCGGCCTCCAGGTGATGGACGCCACCGCCTTTGCCCTGTGCATGGACAACAACCTGCCGATCATCGTGTTCAACATGGACGGCGGGAACATCGACAAGATAGTGTCCGGCGAGAGAGTCGGCACGCTGGTCGAGACATGAGCCCCGAGCTGATAGACGAACTCCTGAGCGATGGGCGCGAGCGGATGGCAAAGTCCGTCGAGTCGACGCGCCATGAGTTCGGCACGATCCGCACTGGCCGCGCCAGCCCGGCGCTGCTGGATCGCATCCAGGTCGACTACTACGGAGCCGTGACCCCGCTCAAGCAGATGGCTGCGATCAGCGCTCCCGAGGGCCGGATGCTGACGATCCAGCCTTACGACAAGACCGCGCTGAAGGCGATCGAGCGGGCGATCCTCGAATCCGACGTCGGGCTGACGCCGTCCAATGACGGCGCCCTGATCCGCCTACAGGTGCCCGAGCTGACGGAGGAGCGGCGGCATGAGCTCGTCAAGGTCGTCCGTCACCTCGCCGAGGAGGGCCGGGTTGCGATCCGCAACATCCGGCGGGACGTGATGCACGAGCTGCGCGAGCTGAAGGAGGCGGGCGAGACCGGCTCCGACGACGAGCACCGGGCCGAGCAGGAGCTTCAGAAGCTGACCGACGCGCGCATCGCCGAGCTCGAGGAGCTGCTGAAGCTCAAGGAAGCAGAGATCCTGGAGGTGTAGCGGTTGGCCGAGAGCGCTCCCCAGGACTCGTCCGAGGGGGCGGTCGAGGGACCGGCCCCGGGCGAGGGTCCCCGCTACGTGGCGATCATCACCGACGGGAACGGACGTTGGGCGAAGCGCCAGGGTCTGCCCGCGCTGCGCGGACACGAGGCGGGCGCCGACGTCGTCAAGGAGCGTCTGCGAGACGCCGTCCGCTTCGGCATCAAGGAGCTGACCGTGTACTCGTTCTCGACCGAGAACTGGAACCGGTCACGGGCGGAGGTGACCGGGCTGATGCGGATGTTCGCGCGTCGCATCGACGCCGAGACGTCGGAGCTGAACGCCGAGGGGGTGCGGCTGCGGTTCATCGGCCGGCGCGCCGCGCCGATCCCACGGCGGCTGCTCGAGAAGATGCGCTGGGCCGAGTCGGTCACCGCCGGCAACGAGCGGATCACGCTGTACGTGGCGTTCAACTACGGCGGGCGCGCGGAGATCCTCGACGCGGCCGAGCGCTACTCGGGCGGTGGCGAGGAGGAGTTCCGGCGTCACCTGTATGCGCCGGAGATGCACGACCCCGATCTGATCATCCGCACCAGCGGCGAGCAGCGGCTGTCGAACTACCTGATGTGGCAGTCCGCCTACTCCGAGTTCGTCTTCCGTGACGAGCTGTGGCCCGACTTCTCGCGCGAGGCGTTCGCCGCGAGCCTCGGCGAGTTCGCCTCCAGGCAGCGGCGCTTTGGGGGTCGCTGATGGACACCGCCCACCGTCCTTCCGAGCAGGGATCGCCCCACCGCGGAGCGCAACCCCCGCCGCAGCCGCGGCAGGGCGGCCGTCGCGAGCAGCCACAGCAGGCCCGCGGGCGCGGCTCCGAGCTGCTGGCGCGAGTGGCGATCGCGATCCCGCTGGCGGTCCTCGCGGTCGGCTTCGACGACGTCGGCGGGACCGCGTGGGCGGTGCTGATGATCCTCATCGGGCTTGCCTGCGTGACCGAGCTCTACCGGATGCTCGAGCGCTGGCGACCGGTGGTGCCGATCGGCTGCGCGGCGGTCATCGGGATGTGCCTGGCGGCGCGCTACGGCAACCACCGGGAGGTGCTGGAGGCGGCGCTGATCGCGGTGCCGGTGCTGTTCCTGGCGGTGGCGCTGCGCGGTCAGCGTGGGGGCGCGACGATCTCGATCGCGGGCACGCTGCTCGGCATCTACTGGATCGGGTTCGCCTTTTCGCACTCGATCCTGCTGCGCCAGCTGCCGGACGGCGGCGGCATCCTGATCGATGTGATGCTGGGCACGTTCCTCGGGGACACCGGCGCCTACCTCGGCGGTCGGCTGTTCGGGCACCGTCTGCTGGCTCCCGCGATCTCCCCGCACAAGACCGTCGAGGGGCTGGTGTGCGGGATGCTGGTCGCGATCGTGGCCGTATACGTGGCGGGGCTCTACCAGCCGTGGCTGACGCCGAGCAACGCGCTCGGTCTCGGATTGATGGTCGCGGTGCTGGCGCCGATCGGCGACCTGTTCGAGTCGCTGATCAAGCGAGACGCAGGCACCAAGGACGCCGGTCGCCTGTTCGGCGCGCACGGCGGCGCGCTCGACCGCCTCGACGCGATCAGCTTCACCGTGGTGGCGGCGTACTACATCTGGGTGGCGCTGCCCCATACGTGAGTTCGGCTGGGCGGGCGGGCCAGCTCGACTCGGCGTGAGTCTGGGGTCGGGTTGGCGGCGTGCGACCTGGCGTGTGTGTGGGTCGGGTTGGCGACGTGGGGCCTGGCGCGTGGGTCGGGTTGGCGGCGTCTGACTCGGCGTGCGTTTGGGGTCGGGTTTGCGACGTGGGATCTGGCGTGTGGGTCGGGTTGGGCGGCGCCCGACTGGATCGGATTGCGCGCGACCTACAATCGGCCCGTGCCGCGTCGCCTGGTCATTCTCGGCTCCACCGGCTCGATCGGGGTGCAGGCGCTCGACGTCGTTGGCCGCAGCGGCGGCGAGCTGCAGGTGGTTGGCCTGAGCGCCGGCCACGACTGGCGAACGCTCACGCGGCAGGCCGCCGAGCACGGCGTCGGGCGGATTGCGGTGGCGGACGTGGACGCGGCGGCCCAGGCTGCGGAGGCGTGGACCGGCGGCGAGATCCTGTCCGGCCCCGACGGCCTCGTCTCGCTGGTCACGGAGTCCGCCTGCGATCTCGTGCTCAACGCGATCGTCGGCTCCGCTGGGCTGTTGCCAGCGGTGGCGACGCTCGGCGAGGGCATCGACCTGGCGCTGGCCAACAAGGAGTCGCTGGTGGTTGGGGGCGAGCTGGTCACGCAGCTGGCCGAGGCCACCGGGGCGACGATCATCCCCGTCGACTCGGAGCACTCCGCCCTGCACCAGCTGATCATGAGAGAGGGAGCCGGGACGATCGAGCGCCTGATCCTGACCGCCTCCGGTGGCCCGTTCCGGGGGCGCAGCGTCGAGCAGCTCGCCGACGTGACCGTCGAGGGCGCGCTTGCACACCCCACCTGGTCGATGGGCGGCAAGATCACAATCGATTGCGCAACCCTGATGAACAAGGGGCTGGAGCTGATCGAGGCGCATCATCTGTTCGGCACGCCGTACGAGCAGATCGACGTGGTCGTCCATCCCCAGTCGATCATCCACGGCCTGATCGCGCTGTGCGACGGCGCCACCCTGGCGCACCTCGGGCACCCGGACATGCGCGTCCCGATCTCGTATGCGCTACACCTGCCCGAGCGCGTCGACGTCCCCGTCGCCCGCCTCGACCTGGCGGCGCTCGGCCGGCTCACGTTCGAACCGCCCGACGAGGAGACGTTCGCCTGCCTGCGGCTGGCACGGGCCGCGGGGCAGGCCGGCGGCACCGCCCCGTGCACGTTGAACGCGGCCAACGAGGTGGCCGTGCACGCGTTCCTCGGTGGCCGGCTGCCATTTCTCGGGATCGCCGCGGTGATCGAGGACACGCTGAGCCGCCTCGGGGTCGAGCAGGTGCAGTCGTTCGACTCGCTCACCGACGCCGACGCCCAGGCACGGGCCGTGGCAGCATCGCTGGTGGAGGAGCGCGCCGCGGCCTGAGCGCGGATCGTGGCGCGGATCCCGCTGCGGGGATCCCTGTGAACGGGATCCAAGCTGGGTGTAATCAGCCGGGGACCCGCAAGGCGCGTTGCGCGGACCCGTAGGGCGCGTTGCGCTGACCCATAAGGCGCGTTGCGCTTACCTGTAGGGCGCGTTGCGCTGGAATCTGGAGCTGTTCGCGCGCGCAAACTGTCGCTGGTCACGCCAGTTTGCGCGCCAGAGCACGAAAAACGTGTTCGGGCGCGCAAATCGCCGCGGCGTCGTCCAGTTTGCGCGCTGGAACACGTCTGAGCGCGTGATGCCGCTGGCGTTCGGACGTAGTGTGTTCTAGATGAATCGGAGATCCCCGCTCCGAGGTCTCACACGAGCAGGCGGCTTGGCGGCGACCGCCATGCTCGTTGCGGGAGCGCTGACGGCGTGTGGGGCCGTGACAGACGGTACGCGGGGCGCTGGAGAGCCCACCCGCTCCGCCACCCACACAGCGACAACCGCTCCGACGCCCGCGCGCAACCGCGCCGCCGCTCGACAAGACGCGCGGGCGCTGCTCGGCGAGGCCGTCGTTCCCGGTGGCGCGATCCGACGCTCGCACGAGCCGTCCGGCGACAGGGGCGTGCTCGACCGGCCGGCGCAGGTTCCAGCGCTCGCCGATCTCGTCGACCTGCACAGATGGTGGCGCGTCCCCAGCTCGCTCGCGTCGGTCTACAGGTTCGTCAAGTCGCACACGCCTTCCGGGGGCCGGCTCGACGGCTGGGGGAGACGCTATCCCCGGCCCGACGCGGCGTTCGTCGATTTCGAGTGGCCGCCGGTGTCGGGCGTGATCCAGTCCCGCGACCTGAACATCGAGCTCGTACGGCTTGGCGCCCACACGACGGGGGTGAGGGTTGACGCACAGGTGGTGTGGATCGTGCCGCGACCCTGGAGCGAGCGCATCCCCGGCGATGTCCGCGAGATCGACGTCACGCGCGAGCGGCTCGGCCGATTTCCGCGGGTGACCGTCCGCGCCACGGCTCAGGCGGTCGTGCGCGAGCTGATCGCGGCGTTCAACCGCCTGCCGATCGTGCAGCCCGGGGCAGTCGAATCCTGCCCTTTCGGGATCGGCCAGCCCACGGTGATCTTCGCCTTCAGGCTCAAGCGAGCGGGCCCCGCTGTGGCAAGGGCGACCTACAGTGGAGCGTGCGGCAGCGTCGACATCAGCATCGATGGGCGACGCCGGACGCCGCTGGCTGACGCCCAGCCGCTGCTGCTTCTGACTGAGCGCCTGCTCGACGTCAAGCTGATCGGCCTCAGCTGATCGCCCTGCGGGCGCGCCGGGCGGCGCCGCCCAGGCTCTTCAGATCCGCCTGCCACACTGAGGCCGTGTCCTATGTCCTGGCGTTCCTCGGGTTCGCCGCGCTGATCATCCTGCACGAGTTCGGCCACTTCGTGGCAGCCAAGGCGGTGGGGATGCGCGTCGAGCGCTTCTCGCTGTTCTTCGGGCCGATGCTGGTCAAGCGGCGGATCGGTGAGACCGAGTACGGCGTCGCCGTGATCCCGCTTGGTGGCTACGTGAAGATCAGCGGGATGAACCCGGAGGAGCCGATCCCGCCCGAGGTGGCGCCGCGCGCCTACTACAACCAGCCGGTGTGGAAGCGGGTGGTGGTGATCCTCGCCGGCCCGGCCGTCAACCTCGTGATCGCGTTCGTGATCATCTGGGCGCTGTTCCTCTCCCAGGGGCAGTACGTGGCGTCCACCAGGGTGGTCGCGATCGAGAAGGGCACGCCGGCGGCGAAGGTGCTGAAGCTCGGTGACACGATCGTCTCAGCCGACGGGATCAAGGGCGGCGAGACCGCGATCCGCAACGAGATCGGCCGCCACCGCTGCGCCGGCCGGCAGGTCAACGGCTGCGAGGCCGCGACCCCGGTGCGGCTGGTCGTGCGCCGGCACGGACGGTTGCTGACGATCGAGGTCAAGCCGCGCTACAACGCGAGCGATCACCGTCCGCTGATCGGCTTCGACTTCGGCGCGAAGGCGGTGCCGGTTGGCGGCATCCAAGCCGCTTCGCTGACCGTGACCAACATGTG
>JASHQV010000456.1 GCA_030038955.1 Solirubrobacteraceae bacterium | reverse complement strand
CGGTCGCGCTCGCCGGCTGTGGCGCGGGCGCGAGCGGTAGCGGCGCGCGGACTGCCTCGCTGGTGCTCGACTTCACCCCGAACGCGATCCACAGCGGCATCTACGAGGCGATCGCGCGCGGCTACGCACGCCGCAACGGCGTGCGTTTGAGCGTGATCATCCCCGGTGCGAGCACCGATGCGATCAAGCTGCTGGTGACGGGACGCGTGGACTTTGCGATCCTCGACATCCACGACCTCGCGATCGCCCGCGAGCAGCACAGGCCGCTGGTCGGGATCATGGCGGTGGTCGAGCGACCGCTGGCGGCGGTCGTGGCGGCGCCGGCGATCACCAGCCCGCGGCAGCTGGCCGGGCGCACGGTCGGGGTCACCGGCGACCCCAGCGACCTCGCGGTGCTGCGCTCCGAGGTCGCCGGCGCAGGCGGCGATCCGGCCCGCGTGAAGACGGTCACGATCGGCTACAACGCGGTCGCCGACCTGCTCGCCGGGCGGGTCGCGGCTGCGACCGCGTTCTGGAACGACGAAGGGCTGACCGTGCAGCACGACCGCCCTGGCTTCCACGTGTTCCGCGTCGAGGACTACGGCGCGCCGCCGTACCCGGAGCTGGTCGTGTGCGCCACCGAGCGGACGCTCGTGCGCCACCCGGCGCTGGCGCGAGCCGTCGTGCACTCGCTGGTTGAGGGCTACGACGCGGTGCTGCGCGACCCGGCGGCCGGCGCCGCCGCGCTCGAGTCGCAGGTCAGCGGCCTCTCGCACCAGCTCGTCGCCGAGCAGCTGCACGCCGAGCTGCCGGCGTTCCTCCCCCCCGGAGGCGGCAGCTTCGGCGCGCTGGAGCCGAAGATCCTCAGGGCCTGGGCGCGCTGGGAGGTGCGCTTCGGGATCGTCCGCCGGCTCCCCAACGTCGCCGCGATGTTCACGCAGCGGTTCCTGCCAAGCGCTGGCTAGGGCTGGCTAGGGCTGCTGCTGGCTTGGGGCACAGCAGCAGCCCCGGTCCGCATGCTGGGCCACGAGCTGATGGGACGGGCGCCGGCGCGCGACTACTACTGCGAGCGCAGGCGCTTGAACTCGCGCCGCACCGACTCGGTGCGACCCCACATCTGCGTCACCTCGACGCGCCCGGTGCGCACCTCGCGGACCGCAAGCTCGCCCTGGATGTCGGCCTCGTCGAGCAGGTGCAGCGCCGCGTGCACGGCGGGCGCGGCCGCCGCGTGTCCGAACCGGTGCGCGACCAGCAGCCGCCAGTGCCAGTCGTGCTTGGAGTACGGCTGCGCGTTGCAGGTGACCAGCAGCGTGGCGGCCTCGACGTAGCGGTGCTCGTCGAAGATCCGCAGGTCCAGCTCGATGTCGGTCCAGTCGTCGGGGAGCGACGCGACGATCTCGGAGAACGTGTCGGCGAGCGCCATCGCCGCGAACAGTAGCCAGATCGGGCGCTGCCTATGCTTGTCGGGTGAGCGCTTCGGGTGAGCGAGCGGGGCGGCAGGCCGTGACTTCTGTGGACGGCATCGAGTCCGAGTACGCCGCGATCACGAGCGCGTGTGGTGCGCTCGACCGCTCTGAGCGCGGCAAGCTGGCGCTGACCGGCGCCGACGCGAAGGCGTTCCTGCAGGGCCAGGTGAGCAACGACGTCGAGTCGCTCACCCCGGGGCACGGCTGCTACGCGGCGTTCCTCACGCCGAAGGGCAAGATGCTCGGCGACCTGCGGATCCTCGATGCCGGCGACGAGCTGCTGCTCGACACCGAGCGCCCGGCGTTGCAGGCGCTGTTCGACATGATCCGCCGCTACTCGATCGGCTACGACGTGCAGCTCCACAAGCGCACGCTCGAGTGCGGGCTGGTGTCGCTGCTCGGGCCCGATGCCGACGCTGTCCTGGCGGCAGCCGCCGTCCTGCCCGCCGGTGCGCCCACGGACACCGACTATGACCACGCTACCGGACGGGTCGGACGAGCAGATGTTCGCGTGATCCGCACGGACACCGGCGTCGACGTCCTCTTCGATGCCGCCGCACTCGACGAAGTCCGCGCCTCGCTGCTCGCCGCCGGTGCGCGCGAGATCGGCGAGCGGGCGGCCGAATGTCTGCGGATCGAGGCCGGCCGGCCGCGATACGGCATCGACCTCGACGACGGCGTGATCCCGCAGGAGGCGGGGCTGAACGAACGGGCGGTGTCGTTCACGAAGGGCTGCTACGTGGGCCAGGAGACCGTCGCCCGCCTGTTCTACAAGGGCAAGCCGAACCGGCACCTGCGGGGCCTGCGAGCGCCCGAGCCGCTGGGGGTCGGCGCCGAGCTGAGCTATGAGGGGCGAAGCGCGGGGCGCGTCACCAGCGCCGCCGTCTCCCCCAGGTTCGGGCCGATCGCGCTGGCGTTCGTGCGTCGGGAGGTCCCGGTCGGCGCGCGGGTGCGGCTCGGGAACGGCGCCGACGACGGCGGCGAGGCCGAGGTCGTCGCGGGCGGCGGCGAGGCCGAGGTCGCTACGGGCGGCGGCGAGGCCGAGGTCATCGCGGGCGGCGGCGAGGCCGAGGTCGTTGAGCTGCCGTTCCGCTGAACGAAGCGCCTGATCTCAGCGTCGCTCGGCGCCGGTGCCAGCGGCAGCTCCGGCAGCTGTGGATGCGCGGCCAGATAGCCGCTGACGATCCGCAGCTCGTCGACCTCGTCGGGCGGGACGTGCGCGCCGAGCTCGCCGGCACGGGCGGCACGGGCGGCCACACGCCGGGTGCGCCCGATCGTCTCCGCCGGATCGGTGGGCAGCTCGCCGAAGTCGACGAGGCGCCCGCCGGCCAGCCACAACGCGTCGTGGCGGCCGGGGTCGACGGGGTGTGCTGCGAGGATCAGCCGCGGGCACGCATGCGTGGCCGCCAGCACCCCGTCGACCCCGTCGAGGATCGCGTGCATCCGCGCCAGGCGGCGGCGCAGGCTCGCGGCGCGCTCGTACCGGCGGGCGGCAGCCGCCTCGCGCATCTGGGCGGTCAGGTGATCCAGCAGTCGTAGCCGCGCGTCGCCGCCCCCGGAGAACATCGCCAGCGCCTGCTCGAGCCGGCGGCGGTACAGGTTCGGGTCGAGATCGCCCAGGCACGGCGACAAGCAGCGTCCCATCTGCCCGTAGGCGCTCGGGTGCTGGCGGCGCGGCAGCCGCCGGCCACAGTGCCGCAGTCCGAATAGCGAGTCGAGCTGCTCGATCAGCTCGGCGACCCAGGCGCGCCCTCGCAGCGGTCCAACCGTGACCGCGTGCCCGGCCGCGGGCGCCGCCGCCAGCTCGAGGATTGGGAACGGGATGTCGAGGCGGCAGACGAGGTATACGAGCTGCCGGTCGGGACGGCGGGCGAGCCGGACATTCCCGGGTGGGCGCAGCGACTTGATCAAGCGGTTCTCGATGATCAGCGCCCCCAGCTCGCTGCAGGTGGCGCGGTAGTCGACCACGGTGGCCGCCTGCGTCCACGCGGCGCGCTGCGTGGACGGGACGAAGTGAGCGCGGGCGCGGCTGCGGATCGACACCGACTTGCCGACGTACAGCGGCACGCCGGCGGCATCGCGAAAGATGTAGACGCCGGGGTCGCGGGGCAGCTCGTGGAAGTCCAGCTGCGGCAGCTCGCGGGCGCCGACCGCGTACGCCCGCCGCAGGTGCCGGGGGTCCTTGGCCCGGCGCCGGTGCCGCGGCCGCGCCAGCGCCACCGCGTCGGCGATCGTGGCGGCGTTGGCGCACAGCCGCGGGAACAGCGCGCACAGGATCCGCGCGCAGGTCTCGGCGTCGGCCAGCGCGCGATGGCGCTGCTGCACCTCGACGCCGAGCGCGTCGGCGACGCGGGCGAGCTTGCGCTCCCGCTGCAGCGGCAGCAGCGTTCGTGCGAGCGCCGCCGTGCACAGCAGCGGCGGCTCGCGCCATGCGAGGCCGGCCCGAGCGAACGCCTGGCGCAGCACGCGCCGGTCGAACGAGGCGTTGTGCGCGACCATCACGCGGCCGTCCAACAGCTGCGCCAGCGACGGCAGCACCGCATCCGGCTCGGGCGCGCGATCGATCTGCTGCTGGGTGATCCCCGTGAACCGCTGAATCCCACGACCCAGCGGCATGTTCGTATGCAACAGCGACTGCCAGCGGTCGTGCAGCTCGCCGCCGCCGACGAGCACGGCGCCGACCTCGGTCAGCTCGCACGAGTCGCCGCCGAGGCCGTTGGTCTCGGTGTCGACGACGACGAACTCGGCGGTCGCCAGCGGCCGCTCGGACAGCTCCATCCTCCGCTTGATACGCGGCGTCCCGGACGGCGCGGGCGGCGGCTTGCGAGTAGC
>JASHQV010000455.1 GCA_030038955.1 Solirubrobacteraceae bacterium | reverse complement strand
GGCGCCCGACTCGTAGCCGATGATCTGCTGCGTGCGCAGAGCGATCCGCGCCGCCCGCTCGGTCGGCAGCGCCAGCGGCTCCGGCGTGGCCGTCAGCGTCACCCGCGTCCCCCAGCCAGAGGGCTCGATCCGCACCGTGCCGCGCACGCGCTCGCCCTCCCAGGCGACGGCCGTCTCGGGCTCCACCCGTGTTATCCGGATCTCCCCAAACGGCCGCAGATGCCGCCCGAGCGACTCCGGATCGCTGCACATCTCCCACAGCTCGGGCGCCGACTTGACAAGCGTCCTCGCCAGCTCGTGCTCGCTCATCCCCTGGAGGTTCGCCCGTGCCCCGGCGAGTCCTTCCCGTGGGACGCGGCGATCGCACGCGCCGCCCCGGCCCGCTCCAGCCGCTGGTCGACGTCGAGCCGCCGCGCGTCAGTCGCTCGGCCGGTAGCTCCCGAACACGTCCCGCATCGCCCCGCACACCTCGCCCAGCGAGCACCGGTCCTTCAGCGCCCGGCGCAGCACCGGCAGCATGTTGCCGGTGCCGCGAGCCTGCTCGCGAACCTCCCCGAGGCGTTGCTCCACGAGCGCGGTGTCGCGGGCTGCCTTGAACATCCGCAGCCGCTCCACCTGCAGGCGCTCGGCGTCTGGATCGACCCGCAGGATGTCGGGCACCTCGGCGGCTTCGCCGACGAACTTGTTGACCCCGACGACCACGTCCTGGCCGGTCCGGTAGCGCTCGTGGTAGCCGAACGCCGACTGCTCGATCTCCGCCTTGATGAACTCGATCGCCCTGACCGAGCCGCCGAGCTCGTCGACGCGGTCGATCAGAGACTGTGCCCGCTCCTCGAGCTCGTCGGTCAGCGCCTCGACGAAGTAGGAGCCCGCGAACGGGTCGACGGTGTCGGCGGCCCCGGACTCGTAGCCGATGATCTGCTGCGTGCGCAGCGCGATCCGCGCCGCCCGCTCGGTCGGCAGCGCCAGCGCCTCGTCGAAGCCGTTGGTGTGCAGCGACTGGGTGCCGCCGCAGACCGCCGAGAAGCCCTGCAGCGCCACCCGCACGATGTTGTTCTCGGGCTGCTGGGCGGTCAGCGTGACACCGCCGGTCTGCGTGTGGAAGCGCAGCCGCCAGGAGCGCTCGTCGCGGGCGCCGAAGCGCTCGCGCATGATCCGCGCCCACATCCGCCGCGCCGCGCGGAACTTGGCGACCTCCTGGAAGACGTTGTTGTGGGCGTTGAAGAAGAACGCGAGCCGCGGCGCGAACTCGTCGATCGCGAGGCCGGCGTCGAGCGCCGCCTGCACATAGGCGATCCCGTTGGCGAGCGTGAACGCCACCTCCTGCACCGCCGAGCAGCCCTTCTCGCGGAAGTGGTAGCCGCTGATCGAGATCGTGTTCCACTGCGGCACGCGCTCGCGGCAGTACGAGAACAGGTCCGTGGTCAGGCGGATCGCGGCCTCGGGCGGGTAGATGAAGTTGCCGCGCGCGATGTACTCCTTGAGGATGTCGTTCTGGGTCGTGCCTCGCAGCCGATCCGCGGGTACGCCCTGCTCCTCGCCGACCAGCTCGTACAGCAGCAGCAGCACGCTCGCGGGCGCGTTGATCGTCATCGACGTCGACACCTGATCGAGCGGGATCTGCTCGAACGCCGCGCGCATGTCGTCGAGCGTGTCGATCGCGACGCCGGTGCGCCCGACCTCGCCGAGGCAGCGCTCGTCGTCGGAGTCGAGCCCCAGCTGGGTCGGCAGGTCGAACGCCATCGACAGGCCGGTCGAGCCGTGCTCCAGCAGGTAGCGGTAGCGCTCGTTCGACTCCTTCGCCGACGCGTAGCCGGCGTACTGGCGCATCGTCCACAGCTGCCGGCGGTACATGTCGGCGTGGATCCCGCGGGTATAGGGGTAGGCACCCGGCTCCCCCAGCCGCTCGGGCAGATCGGCGGGTAGGTCGCGCTCGTCGTAGCGCCGCTTCAGCTCGATCCCGGAGTCGGTGAACCGGCGCGGGTCGTCACGGCCGACGAGCGGGGCGATCGTGCGGTGCTCGGTCTCCTCCATCAAGCCCGAGAGGTTAGGGGGTCCCGGGAGGCGATGTCAGGTGTTGCCGGTCACCCGGAGAGCGGGCGGCCTCAGCCGATGCTGCGCCCGTAGAGCAGGCCTGCCGGCGGTGCTGCACCCGCAGAGCCGACCTGCCGGCCGGTGCTGCTGGCCCGCAAGCCAGCAGCACCGGAACAGACGCTTCGTGCCTACTCCGCGACCGGCGGCGGGTAGACGTCCTTCACGTACTCGTCCACTTTCTCGGATGGGAGAGAGGCGGACAGAGCCCAGAAGTAGATGATCAGGCTGAACAACCCGGAGGCGATGATCGACCCCCACAGGCCGATGTCATCGGTGCCGCCCTGGGCGAGCACGTTCTTGAAGAAGCCGATGCCGCCGATGATCCCGCCGGGGCCGAAGTCGCTCAGGTAGGTGATCACGGCCATGCCGACGATCCACCCGATGATCCACGGAGCCGCCTGCCAGTCCATCGCGGGGGCGCGCGGGTTGAGCTTCATCGCATAGGAAACCCAGATCAGCGCGTAGCCGATCAGCAGCGCGACGACCAGCGTGCTGTACGTCTGCCAGCCGGAGAACAGGATCACCCAGTTGGCGCCGACGAACGCCGCCGGCGCGAGCACCTCGGCCCACGGGAGCCGGTAGGTCCTCGGCAGCTCGGGCTTCTTCCGGCGCAGCGCGCCGAGCGCCACCGGCGCGCCCGCGTACATGAACACCGAAGCGCTCGTGACGATCCCGACGAGCTTCGCCCAGCTCGGGAACGGCAACAGGAACAGAACGCCGACCAGCGTCGCGATGATCACGCCGAAGACCGGCACCTTCGACTGGTTGACGCTCTCGAACGCGGTCGGCACGAAGCCGTTGCGGCTGAGGCCGAACGACAGGCGCGCCGAGGCGGTCTCGTACATCAGCCCGGTGCCGCCCGGGGAGATCACCGCGTCGATCCGCAGCACCGTCGCCAGCCAGGAGATGCCGGCGATGCTAACGAGCGTGAAGAACGGTCCGGCCGAGAGGCTGGCCACGGTCGAGTTCTTCAGGGCCGCGGGCGTTCCCAGACCGGTCCAGCCGCCGTGGGCAGCCAGGAGGCTCGGCTTCATCCCGCCGATGAACGCGATCTGGATGAGGACGTAGACGACCCCGCCGATCAGCATCGCGAGGATTACCGCGCGCGGCAGGTCCCGGCCCGGGTTGGCCGACTCGCCGCCCAGCTGCACCGCCTGCTCGAAGCCCAGCAGCGAGAAGATGATCCCTGCCGGCAGCGTCAGCAGGATGTCCTTGACCGCGCTACCGCCAGTGGGGAAGAAGTGGTTGAAGTTCGAGCTGTGGAAGTGCCCGATCAGCAGAATCAGGATCGTCACCACCGGGATCGCCACCTTCCAGGTGGTGATTGCGTTGTTGATCTTCGCGAACCAGCGGATGCCGACGATGTTGACGATCACGAACACCAGCAGCAGGATCGCCGCGGCCAGGTAGCCAACGCCGTGCAGCGTCCCGCCGGCCCCGCCCGCAGCCGCGTTGACGTGGAAGAAGTTACGGGCCCAGTGGGCGGTCGACAGGTACTGGATGGCCGCCAGCACCTCGATCGGGGCGACGCTCGCCGCCTGCAGGTACGAGGCCCACCCGAAGGTCGCGCCGGCGAAGCTGCCGAACGCGTAGTGCGGGAAGCGGCTGGTGCCGCCGCTGACCGGGAACAGCCCGCCGAGCTCGGCGTGCACGAGCGCCAGCACGAGGATGATCACCGAGCCGAGGACCCAGCCGATGATCGCCGACGGCCCCGCGATCAGGGCGGCGCCGAGCGCCCCGAACAGCCATCCGGAGCCGATGATCGAGGTTTCCGAGGCCCACAGGAGCCCGAGGAAGCCGACCCCACGATCGAGCCCTTCCGCCTCGAGTCGGGGCGAAGGGGCTACGGATGGTGTGCTTGTTGCCATGAACTCTCCTTACTTGGACAGCGAGCAAGACGACTGCGGGGCGATCCTAACCACCAGCCCGGCAGATTTGTGCGAAGCGTTGCAAATTCCTCCCTGCGATCCCTCACCGCGGATCTTGATCCATCCGACCGGCGCTGTCCAGCCCCGCGCGGCCAATCCCGTCTGGCCACTCGGCCAGACGGGATTGCCGGGGTACGCTACGGCCCATGCACGTGCGCGTGAAGCTGTTCGCGGCCCTGCGCGATCGGGCGGGCGCGAACGAGCTGTCGCTGGAGCTGCCCGATGGCGCGCGCGTGCGCGATGCGCTCGAGCAGGTCGAGTGGCTGACGCGCGGCGCTCCGGTGGTGCTGGCCGTCAACCTCAGCTACGCCGACGAGGCGGCAACGCTGCACGCCGACGACGAGCTGGCGCTGATCCCGCCGGTGTCCGGAGGCGCGACGACGGCGCTGCACGCACGAGTCGTCGAGCACCCGCTGTCGGTCGAGCAGCTGCTCGAGCGGGTGCGGGATCCCCGCGCCGGCGCGGTCGTCAGCTTCACCGGCGTGACCCGCGAGCTGCCGGCGCTCGAGTACGAGGCGTACGCGGCGATGGCCGAGCGCCAGCTGGGCGAGATCGTGGCCGCCGCGATCGAGCGGCACGGGCTGTGCGCGGCGGCGGTCGAGCACCGCGTCGGGACGGTGCCGCTGTCCGAGGCGTCGGTGGTCG
>JASHQV010000454.1 GCA_030038955.1 Solirubrobacteraceae bacterium | reverse complement strand
TACTTCCGGCTGCTGCCGATCACCTCGTTCGGCCTGACGGAGCTGCTGATCTTCGCTGCCTTCGCCGTGCTGCTGCTGCTGAGCGGTCGCACGCTGGTGCGCAAGCTCGTGCGCAAGCTGGGCGTGCGCCGGGCGGTGATCGTCGGGGAGGGTCCGCCCAGCGCGCTGCTGGCGCGCAAGCTGGTCGCGCACCCGGAGTACGGGTTCAGGTTGATCGGGACGCTGCGGACCGCTGCGCCGGTGGCGCCGAGCGTGGCCGATGAGGCATCGGAGCTGCCCACGCTGGGCTCGACGGTCGAGCTCGAGCAGCTCGCCGACGCACACGAGATCGATCGCGTGGTGATCGCCGCCGAGGGCATCGACGAGCGCGAGCTGATCGGGTTGCTGCGCCGGTGCAAGCGCGTCGGGCTGCGCGTCAGCGTGCTACCGCACATCTTCGACGTGATGGGTCCGTCGGTGGAGGTCGACGATGTCGGCGGACTGTGCGTGCTCGGGCTGGACCCGCCGTTCCTGTCGCGTTCGGCCCAGATCCTCAAGCGGGCGATGGATCTCGCGGGCTCGGTTACCTGCCTCGTGCTGACGGCGCCCCTGCTCGTGGCGATCGCGGTCGCGGTCAGGCTCGACTCGCCCGGGCCGGTGCTGTTCGCGCAGACCAGGGTCGGGCGCGGCGGGCGACGCCTGCGGCTGTGGAAGTTCCGCACGATGGTCGAGGATGCCGAGAGCCAGCGCGAGCGGCTGCTCGAGCGCAGCGAGGACCCGCACTGGCTAAAGCTCGCCGACGACCCGAGGATCACGCGGGTCGGACGCATCCTGCGGCTCAGCAGCCTCGATGAGCTGCCGCAGCTGTTCAACGTGCTGATCGGTGAGATGAGCCTGGTCGGGCCGCGCCCGCTGATCGAGTCCGAGGCCGCGCTGGTCGAGGACTGGGCGCGCGCGAGGCTCGATCTGACCCCGGGGATCACCGGCCTGTGGCAGGTGCTCGGCAGGGCCACGATCCCATTCGAGGAGATGGTCAAGCTCGACTACGTGTACGTGACCAACTGGTCGCTGTGGAGTGACGTGCGGCTGCTGCTGCACACGCTCCCAGCGGTCCTCACTCGCAGAGGGGCGAACTGAGCGGGTGCGGCCGTGAAGGTCTGGGTGGATCTCTCGAACTCGCCCCACGTGCTGCTGTTCGAGCCGGTCGTGGCGAAGCTGTCGGAGCTAGGTCACACGGTGCTGCTGACCGCGCGCGACAACGCCCAGACCGCCGAGCTCGCCACCCGGCGCTGGCCGGAGGTGGAGATCATCGGCGGCGAGAGTCCCCGTGGTCGGCGCGCGAAGGCGATCACGCTGGCCCGCCGGGTCGCGTCACTGCGGCGCTGGGCGCGGGCGCGGCGGCCCGACGTAGCGCTGTCGCACAACTCCTACGCGCAGATTGCGGCTGCCGCGCTCGCGCGGCTGCCGGCGGTCACGGCGATGGACTACGAGCACCAACCCGCCAACCACCTCGCCTTTCGGCTCGCGCGGACGATCCTGCTGCCCGACGCGCTGCGCGGCCTCGATCTGCGACCGTTCGGCGCGCGTGCGGAGCGGATGCGCTACTACCCCGGGTTCAAGGAGGAGCTGTACCTCGGTGACTTCCGGCCCGACGCGGCTGCGCTCGCCCAGCTCGGGATCGACCGCTCGTCCTCGACGATCCTGGTGGTGGCGCGGACGCCGCCCAGCCGCGCGCTCTACCACGGCGCCGACAACCCCCTGTTCATGCGAGCGCTGGGGACGGTCTGCGCGCAGCGTCGCACGCGCACCGTCGTGCTCGCCCGGCACCCGGAGCAGCGTCGCGCGCTCGCCGAGCTCGGGCTCGAACGGCTGACCGTGCCGGAGTCGGCACTCGACGCGCTGTCGTTGATGCACTCCGCCGACGTCGTGATCGGTGCGGGTGGGACGATGACGCGCGAGGCTGCGCTGCTGGGCGTGCCCACCTACACGGCGTTCGCCGGGCGGCCAGCGGCCGTCGACCGCTGGCTCGAGCGGGCGGGTCGGATCGTGCCCCTGACCTCCGCCGCGCAGCTACGCGAGCTCGCCCCGCGCGAGCGCACCGACCTCGACGGCGCGCGGCTGCGCCAGCGCAGCCGCGCGCTGCTCGAGCACTTCGTCGCCGCCGCGACGCTGGCACCAGCGCCGGCGCCGTCCGTCGGCGCACAGCCGGAGCGCCGAGCGCGGTGACGACGTGAACGATCGGCGTCACCGCGCCGCGCACGTGGAGGATGATCGCCGCCGGTCGATCGCCGACGGCATCCGCACGCTGGAGCGCTGGGGGCGTGAGCGCGACTGGAGCGGCAGCGATCAGTACGACGCGCTGGGCGCAACCAGGGTGCCGGCGGCGATCGTGCGCACGCCACTCGGGCGCCGGCTGCTGCTGCAGGCGGTCAAGCGCTCGCCGATCGACCTCAGGCGGCCGCTCGGAGTTCCGCCAGGGCAGAGCGCGGTCAGCGTCGCGTGGGCGGCGAGCGCTTACGCGCTCGGCGGCTTCCTGCCCGCGGTGCAGCTCGACGGGCGACTCGGAGACGCACTCGAGCTGCTGTCGAGGCTGCGCTGTCGCGCCTACCCGGAGCCGTGCTGGGGATATCACTTCGACTTCCAGTCGCGCGTGTTCTTCTACCCCCGGACCGCTCCCAACGCGATCGCCACCGTGTTCGCCGGGATCGCGCTGCTCGACGCCCACCGTTGCACCGGCGCCGCCGCGCCGCTAGAGCTCGCGCACGGCGCGGGCGAGTTCTT
>JASHQV010000453.1 GCA_030038955.1 Solirubrobacteraceae bacterium | reverse complement strand
TTCTGGCTACCGCTTTTGGCTGGCTAACTCGCCATAAAACACTGTTTTTACTGGGCTTTACGATCCTTCGAATTGTCGGTGATCTGCGGGCTTAGATGCTCTACGACCCGCTCCAAAACCGGAGGTTGAAGGTTCGAGCCCTGTCTCCCCTGTGCGTCGGCCAGGTCGGCGCGTCTGGCCGGGGCGCCGGCCGCCGGATCGGCGCGCCTGACTCCGGCGTCACCCCCATCTCGGTGCCGTTGGCTGCGGCGCTTGCCGCCACCGATGCGGGCGGAGGGACTCGAACCCCCAAGGGCGCTAGCCCACCGGCACCTAAAGCCGGCGCGTCTACCAGTTTCGCCACGCCCGCGGCGATCATGCGCCGCGGCACCTCGAGCTCGAGCGGCGAAGCCGAACACGGGAGTGCAGCGGACGGCGCCAGCAAATTGTATGGTCCGCCGGGTGCCACCGGTGCGCAACATCCGTCCCGGCTACGCGATCTCCTACCCCAACCGGGAGAAGCCGTCCAGCCACGCGACGAAGTTCCTCGTCGTGCTGATCCTGCTGATCTCGGTGGCGCTGATGCTGGCGATCACGATCGGCGGCTGGAGCGAGCTACAGGGGATGACGCCGGTCAACTTCGCGTGGTGCATCGCGTACCTGCTGATCGCGTTCTACGTGTGGCGGTGGGCGCGGGGACTGCTACCGATCGCCGCCGCGCTCGCGGTGCTGCTGCTGATCGTGGCGTTGATCGCGGCAACCGGCGCGTCGGGCACGAGCTGGTTCGACCGCAGCGACTACGGCTACAGCGCCGCCCAGTCGCTGTTCGGCGGGCCGGGCCTGAGCGCGGATATGCTGGGCCTGCTGACGGTGCTGCTGGTGCCCGTGCAGGCGCTGCTGATCTTCGTCGCGATGCGGGGCTTCGTGCAGGGCTGGAACGTCGAGGTGGAGGTCCCGATCGAGCAGTCGCGCGAAGCTGGTGGGAGCGGTCCCGGCGAGAGCAGGCGCGGCGGCACCACAGCCGGCGGCGCCGGTCGCGCGGCCACCGCGTAGCCGCGACGCGTCCCGTTGCCGCTCGTCGTCGACGGCGATCACCGGCGACGACGCCGGTCGCCCGTCCCACTCGAAGCGAGCCGCAGCCGCAGCTGTGCTCAGACGCGCACGGTCGCCGAGCTGCCGAGCATGCCGCCCGAACCGTCGACCGCATCGACCCGCACGTAGGCGGGTGCGTTCGGCACGGTGATCGCTGTCTCGAAGTCGAGCCACTCGGCGATTCCGAGCGGTGTCAGCGCACCCTGATCGGCGGCGCCCAACACGCTCCAGCGCGCGATCTCGGTGGCGCCGTTCCAGCTCGCGTACAGCGTCGCCGTCGTCCCGGAGCGAGTTGCGGCGAGCGCTGGGGCGCCGTCCGGCAGCCCGACCCATGACTGCTTGAACGCACGGTAGGAGACGGTCTTGCGGGTCAGGCGACCGTCGAACTGGACCTTCCCGCGCGCGTCGTACTCGGTGAAGTAGCTCGAGTCTCCCCAACCCATGAAGGCGTGGCCGGCGCCGAGCAACTGCAGGCTTCCGAGCGCATCGGAGCGGACCGGCGGGTGGTGATGGTACTGGCGTTTGAGCCGCACCCGCCGCCGCCGCTCATCGATCGACAGCACCAGCCCGCGCGACTGTGAGGCCTCGTTGGGTGGGCCGCCCTCGTTGTCGAACATCGTCAGCACGCCGCCGGGCTGCAGTTGCACGTCGTGCTGGAAGGCGAAGTGGGTATCGCGACCCATCTTGAAGTCGCCGTCCTTGCCTCCGAGCTTCCAGAGCACGCGGCCACTGGTGCGGTGCACCTTGTAGCAGGCCCAGGTGTTGCGGCTGGAGATCAGCAGGTTGCCGTCGGACGGATCGATCCCGATCGCGTTGATGTGGAAGTAGTCCCATGTGTCTGCGGGGTTAGTTGGAACGCGCATGTAGGAGGCGGCGAGCGGAACGTGCTTGTCGCTGCGCCACTGGAACAGCAGCTTCCCGGTGGCGACGTCGACCTCCTGCACAACGCCGTACCAGTACGCTCCGCGACGCCCCGTTGGCAGCGTGCCGGTGGCGCGCCCGTAGCAGGTGAACAGCGCGCTGCCGCTGTCGGTCATGACGAACTCGTGCAGATCGCCCCGATACCCGTGCTTGGCGTGGACCTGCGTGACCTGCCGGTAGCTGCGATCGTAGATCTCGTAGTGGCCCTCGCCATGCGCGGAGACGACGGCGCCCTGGAACCAGGTGAGCACCGGCTCCCCGCGGTAGCGCTGCACACGTAGGTTGAACGCGCGGCTGGCCGGGGTCGGGTGCTGCGAGACCGGCTTGAACCACAGCATCCGCCCGTGCTGGTCGAGGATCAGCGGTCCCTGCTGGGTGACGCCCGCGTGGGCGTCGGTGAGCACGACGCCCGGCTCGACGCTACCGGCTGGGTGATCGATGATGATCTCGGGCGGTCGCAGGTCGCTGCGCGATCGCAGAAGCTGGACGCCGGCGCTAATCGTGTCGCTGCGATGGGCGGCCAACTGGGGCGGCGTCGCCGCCGGATGCGCAGCGGTGGAGCGAGCGGTCATCGTGCTCGTGCTGACGACGTCGCGCGGGACGGCGCGGGAGGAGCCGCAGCTGCTGAGCGCGGTCGCGGCGCCGAGGCCGACCGCACCGCCGGCGATCCTGATCAGCAGCTCCCTGCGGCTGGCGAGCTCGGGCTCGTCGTCTGCGGGACGCTCGTCGGTCTGAGGTTCCATGATTGGCTAGCGCGCAGGCGCCAGTTAACAGAACCCCGGAGGTCGCTCGATGATGCGCTGAGCAGTACGGCGGGTGGGATTCGAACCCACACGTCCCGAAGGACAGCGGCTTTTGAGGCCGCCACGTCTACCATTCCGTCACCGCCGCGCGCCCTCGGAGTCTATTGCCCGGCCGGGGCCGCACCGGCGACCAGCGCCTCCAGCTCGTCGACCACCGTGGGCGGGGCGGCGATCAGCCCGGCCGGCAGCCCGGGCTGATCGCCGCCCCGCCCGACCGCCAGCAGCTCGCGCACGACCAGGCCTGCGCGTGCGCAGATCAGCGCGCCCGCGGCGACATCCCAGAGGCGCAGGCTGCGCTCGAAGTACGCGTCGAGGCGACCGCACGCACACCAGCAGAGATCGAGCGCCGCGGCGCCGGCGCGGCGGATGTCGCGCACCCGGGGCAGCACCCGCGTCATCGCCTGCGCCTGCAGGGCGCGGACGTCCGCTTCGTACGCGAAGCCGGTCGCGACCAGCGTCCGCGCCAGCGGACGCTCCGCCCGCGCCGGCAGCGGCCGCCCGTTCAGCCGCGGAGCGGTGCTGCGGCTGGCGCTGAAGCACTCGTCGCGCACCGGATCCAGGACCACGCCGAGCAGCGTCCCGGCGCCGTCCTCGCAGGCGATGCTGACGGCGAACTGAGGGATGCCGTATAGGAAGTTGACGGTTCCATCGAGCGGGTCCACCACCCAGCGGAGTGCTCCTGCTGCTTCGGCACCCGCGTCCGCGCGGCGCTCGCCGCCCTCCTCCCCCAGCACGAGATCGTCCGGGCGCGCGCCATCGAGCAACCGGCGGATCGCGCGCTCGGAGGCGACGTCGGCGGCCGACACCGGGTCGGTCGGCGTGCTCTTCGTCCGCACGTCGACCGGCTCGCGGCCGAAGCGCTGCATCAGCTCGACGCCGCCGGCGCGGGCCGCCTCCTCGGCCAGCGCGAGCAGATCCTGCTCGGCCACCGCCACCCCAGGCCTCTCAGGCGGCAGCGACGGATCCTGCTCACGCGACACCAGTCGCATCTTGCCATCATGCCCCGCTAAGGGGTCGTGACGGAATGATCTGCGGCTCCGACGGCGTCTGGACGCGTCTCGCAGCCGCGGCTCGCCCTCAGATACGCCAGGTATCCTCGTCGCGAGCCGCGGCTGCCATCCACGCCCAGCCACTCGCCGGATTCCACAACTAATTTCGTCACGACCCCTGATGAGCGCTGCCGCGGAGATCGCCCGCTCGCTGTCGGCCATCGCCGACCGGGGCGCGGGGACCAACGCCGAGCGACGGGCGGCGGCGTGGCTGGCCACCGAGGTCGAGCGGGGTGGCGGCCGCGGCACCGCGCTCGAGACCTTCTGGTGCCGACCGAACTGGGCGATGGCGCAGGCGTGGCACGCCGGCCTCGGGCTCGCCGGCAGCCTCGTCTCGATCGCCACCCCGGACGTGGGCGCCGGACTGCTGGCCGCGGCGCTGCTGTGCACGCTGGCCGACGCGAGCTTCGGCACCTCCCCCGGGAGACGCCTCACCCCCGAGCACGCCAGCCAGAACGTGGTCAGCCCCGCCCCCCCGCGCGCCGGCTCGGCAACGCCGCCGCTGCGACTGATCGTCACCGCCAACCTCGACGCCGGCAGGCAGGGGCTCGCCTACCGCGAGGGTCTGCGGCGCGCCTCCGCGAAGCTCCGCGCCGCCACCGGTGGTCGCGCCCCCGGCTGGGCCGCCTGGCTGGCGATCGCACTCGCCTGGGCGCTCACCGTCGCGCTGCTGCGCGCCACCGGCTCAGGCGGCACCGCGCTGAAGCTGGCACAGCTGCTGCCGACGGTCGGGCTGGTGCTCGCGCTGGCGGTGCTGCTCGAGCTGGCCGGCGCCGCCTGGTGCCCCGGGGCGGGCGACAACGCCGCCGGCGTCGGCGTCGCGATCGCGCTGGTCAGAGCGCTCGACGCCGCGCCCCCCGCCCACGCCGCCGTCGAGCTGGTGCTGACCGGCGCCGGCGACGGCCAGATCGTCGGGCTGAGGCGATACCTGCGGCGTCATCGCGAGCACCGTCCGCGAACGACGGTCGTGCTCGGCCTCGGCCCGTGCGGCGCCGGCATCCCAGCGTGGTTGCGCAGCGACGGGGCGCTGATTCCGCGCGGCTACTCCCCCGTGCTCCGGCGTCTCGCGGCCGAGGTGGCAGGTCAGGACCCGGGACTGGGGCTGCGGGCGCTGCGCAGCCGCGGCAGCTCGCCGGCGCTGGCGGCGCGCTACGCCGGCCTCCCGGCGCTGACGATCACCGCCCGCGACCCGCTCGGCCTGGCGCCGCGCTCGCACCGGGCCACCGACACCGGCGAGCGCCTCGACGACGACGCGATCGAGCGGGTGCTGCTCGCCTGCCTGGCGCTGGTCGACGCGATCGACGCCTACCTGGCGGACGTCACACCGGCGTGACCGGATTGTGCTTGTCAGGCCACTCGCGGTGCTTGCCGGAGGCGTGCGCGAACCGCCGGATCAGCTCCGCGCGCAGCTCCTCGGGCTGCACGACCGCGTCGACGACGAGCTCGGCCGCCAGGTGGAGGATGTCGATATCGGCCGCGTACGCGGCGCGCAGCTCGTCGGTGCGCACCGCCCGCTCGGCCTCGTCGGCGATCGCCTGAAGCTGGTTGTAGTAGACCGCGTTGATCGCCGCCTCGGGTCCCATCACCGCGACCTGAGCGGTCGGCAGCGCCAAACAGCAGTCGGGGTCGAACGCCGGGCCGGCCATCGCGTACAGCCCGGCGCCGTACGCCTTGCGCACGATCACCGAGAGCTTCGGCACGGTGGCCTCGGAGACGGCGCTGACCATCTTGGCGCCGTGGCGGATGATCCCCTCGCGCTCGACCTGGGTGCCAATCATGAACCCTGGCACGTCGGCGAGGAACAGCAGCGGGATGTTGAACGCGTTGCACGTCTGGATGAACCGGGCCGCCTTGTCGGAGGAGTCGACGAACAGCACGCCGCCCTTGACCTTCGGCTGGTTGGCGACGACGCCGATCGCGCGGCCGTCGAGCCGCGCATAGCCGACGATCAGCTCCCGCGCCCAGCGCGCGTGGATCTCGAGGAACGAGTCGGCATCGATCAGCGCATCGACCAGCCCGCGCATGTCGAACGGCTTGTTCTCGTCGGCCGGGATCAGCTCCCGGATCGAGGTCTCCCCCGGTGGTGCCGGCTTGCGGGCCGGCACCACCGGCACCGCGTCCGCGAACGACGACGGGAAGTAGCCGAGGTAGCGCCGCGCGAACTCGATCGCGCCCGCGTCCGAGTCGACCAGCACGTGCCCGCAGCCGCTGCGCGAGGTGTGCATGCGAGCGCCGCCCATCTGCTCGAGCGTGACCCGCTCGCCGATCACCATCTCGGCCATCCGCGGCGATCCCAGGTACATCGAGGCGTTGCCGTCGCGCATCGCGACGACGTCGCAGAACGCGGGGATGTAGGCGCCGCCGGCGGCGCTCGGTCCGAACAGCAGGCAGACCTGCGGCACGACGCCCGACAGCCGCACCTGGTTGAAGAAGATCCGGCCGGCGCCGCGGCGGCCCGGGAACATCTGCACCTGCTGGTCGATCCTGGCGCCGGCGGAGTCGACCAGATAGACGAGCGGGCAGCGCAGCGCCAGCGCGCGCTCCTGGATGCGGAGGATCTTCTCGACGGTCCGCGGCGCCCACGAGCCGGCCTTGACGGTCGGGTCGTTGGCCATCACCGCGACGGTGCGACCATCGACGGTGCCGATCCCGGTGACCACGCCCTCGGCGCCGAGATCGGGCTGCTCCGAGCCAGCCAGCAGCCCCTCCTCGGCGAACGAGCCGGCGTCAAGCAGCGCCGCGACCCGCTCTCGCACCGGCAGCTTCCCCTGCGCGGCGGCCTTCTCGCGGTGGCGCTCCGGTCCTCCGAGCAGCGCGCGCTCGCCCGCCTCCGCCAGCCGGGAGTAGTCGTCGCTCCCGGGCGTCGCCGGCAGCTCAGCGCCCGACTCGGCCGTGCGTTGATCGCGTCCGGGCATCAGTGCCAGTCCACCGGGCCGGCCCGCAGCACATGGCTGCCGAGCGGTCGCCCGAGCGCCTCCTGGGCGGCGCGCGCCGCGTCGAGCAGCGCCGCCAGGTCGATGCCGGTGGCGATCCCCATCTCCGCCAGCATCGAGACGAGGTCCTCGCTGGCGATGTTGCCGGTCGCCCCGGCCGGCACCGGGCAGCCGCCGAGCTCGCCGAAGCTCGACTCAAAGCTCGCCACCCCCGCCTCCAGCGCCGCCACCACGTTCGCCAGTCCCTGCCCGCGCGTGTTGTGGAAGTGGGCGGTCAGCTCGACGCCCGGCAGCTCGGCGGCCGCGCGCTCGAAGAACTCCCGCACCGCCAGCGGATTGGCCATCCCAGTGGTGTCGCCGAACCCCACCTCGACGGCGCCGGCGCCGGCCAGCTCACGGGCCACGCCCAGCACCCGCTCGACCGGCACGTGCCCTTCGTAAGGGCAGCCGAACGCGGTCGAGATCACGCCTTCGCAGCGCAGCCCCTCGGCGCCGGCCCGCGCGAACACGCGCCGCAGCCCGGCCAGCGACTGCTCGACCGAGCGCCCGACGTTCCGCTCGTTGTGGGTCTCCGAGGCCGACAGGAAGCCGTTCACCTCGTGGAAGCACTCGCGCTGGCGCAGCGCCCGCTCGAGTCCCCGCTCGTTGGGGATCAGCACGCTCACCGAGACCTCGGGTGGCAGCCTGACAGCGGCGAGCACCTGCTCGGCGTCGGCCAGCTGCGGGATCACGTCCGCGCGCACGAAGCTGGTCACCTCGAGGCGCCGCAGCCCGGTCTGGCCGAGCAGCTCGATCAGCCTCACCTTGACCTCGGTGGGCAGCGTCTCCGGCTCGTTCTGGAAGCCGTCGCGCGGGCCGACCTCGCGGATGCGCACGCTGGAGGGTAGTTCGGCCATCAGCCGTCAGTCTATGTTTTGCGCGATGAGCGATCGCGTCGTGGTCCTTGCCGGCGGTACCGGAGGCGCCAAGCTGGCCCGTGGGCTGGCCGATATGGTCGATCCCGAAGGGCTCACGGTGATCGCCAACACGGGTGACGACGTCGAGATCTATGGCGCCTACGTCTCCCCCGATCCGGATCTCGTCACGTTCTGGTTGGCTGACCGGATCGACAAGCGCGGCTGGGGACTCGACGGGGACACGTTCCACGCGATGGACGGCTTGCGCGAGCTCGGCGAGGAGATCTGGTTCAACCTCGGCGACCGCGACCTGGCGATCGGGCTGTGGCGAGCGCGCGCGCTGCGGGATGGCATGCGGCTGACCCAAGTACAGGCCGAGCTGGCGCGCCGGCTCGGCGCCCGCGGGCGCGTGCTGCCGATGAGCGACGCGCCGGTGCGTACCCGGGTGCTGGCCGCCGGGCGCTGGTGGAGCCTGCAGGAGTTCCTGATCCGGGCCCGCGGCGAAGACGGCTGGCCGGAGGTGCAGGAGGTGCAGTTCCGCGGCGCCGCCGCCGCCGCGGCAACGCCCGAGGTCCGCGCCGCGATCACCGGGGCTGGGGCGATCGTGATCGGCCCGTCCAACCCGGTCATCTCGATCGGCCCGCTGCTGGCGATCCCGGAGCTGCACGCCGCGCTGCAGGCGACGGGCGCGCCCGTTGTGGCGATCAGCCCGTTGGTCGCCGGCGAGGTGGTGAAGGGCCCGACCGCGCGGCTCCTCGCGTGCCGCGGCGTCGACTGCAGCGTCGAGGGGATCGCGAGCGTGTATGCCGGGCTGGTCGACGGGCTCGTCGCGGACCAGCGGGTCGCGGGCCTGCCGGTGCTCGAGACCGACGTGCTGATGGATGGCGCCGGAGGCCGGCGACGGCTGGCAGCGGAGACGCTCGAGTTCGCGCGGGCGCTGGCGGCGGGGCGGTCGCGGTGAGCCTCCGCTCACCGCGACCGCCCCGCCGGCCGCCACGCAGTAGCTTTCCCGACCGATGGACACGCTGGCGGTTCTGCCGCTCAGGAGCTTTACCGACGCCAAGCAGCGGCTGGCCGAGGAGATGCAACCCGGTCCGCGACGAGCGTTGGCCGAGGCGATGTTCTCCGACGTGGTCACGGCGCTGAGACGGTCGCGCGCGATCGAGCAGATGCTGATCATCAGCTCCGACCACACGGCGCAGCGGATCGCCGGCGGCCACGGCGCCGACGTGGTCGAGGACGACCGCA
>JASHQV010000452.1 GCA_030038955.1 Solirubrobacteraceae bacterium | reverse complement strand
GATCCGGACCCGCACGCACTCCAACACCCCGTTGCGCAACGCAGTTGCGCACGGGCAAGACTTTTTTGCGCACTCGCAGACGGACGACCGACCGAAGCCGCCCCAACCGGCGTCGACCACCGCATCCCAGCCGGTGCTGATCCTTGGAGATCCCGACGGCCTCGGCGAGGCGCTGGCGCACCGGTTCGAGCGGCTTGGGGTCGATGCCACAACCGCTCCCGGTGGACACGACGATGAGCCGACCGACGCGCTTGGGCGACCGGACTGGACCGCGGTCGCGATCCGCACCCACGATGACGCGCACGCGTTCGTCGCACGCGCGATCGCCGACCAGGTCACCGCCGCGGACGACCTCGGGCAGGCCGCGGCGATCGCAGCGCCACCGATACCGTAGGAGAGATGGAAGTCGAAGAAGCGATCCGCACCCGGCGCACGCACAAGGTGTTCGTCCGCGAGCCGGTGCCGCCCGAGCAGCTGCGCGAGCTACTCGAGCTGGCGCGCTGGGCGCCGAACCACCACCTCACCAACCCGTGGCGCTTCCGGGTGCTGGGGCCGCAGGCGCTGGCGCGGCTCAAGCAGGCAGCCGGACCCGAGGCCGCCAGCAAGCTCGATCGCGCGCCGACGCTGATCGCCGCCACCGCCCGCGTCACTCCGGACGACCCGGTGCAGAGCGAGGAGGACCTGCTGGCGACCGCCTGCGCCGTCTATGTGGTGCTGCTCGCGGCGCACGCGCGCGGCCTCGTCGGCTACTGGCGCACGCCCGGCGTGCTGCGCACCGATGCGGGACGTGAAGCGCTCGGGCTCTCGCCGGATGAGCACTTCGTGTCGCTGATCCACCTCGGCGGCAGGCGCCAGCAGCAGCGCACGCCCGAGCGGGCACCGGCCGACGAGGTCGTCAGCTACCTGGACTGAGCGGCTCCGCTCGCCGCCGGCGGTTGCCGCGGCACGACGTCAGCTGAGGATCCGATCCGTGCAGGGACGCGGGTCCGGCGCCGGCGAGGTGTAGCCGTCGACCGACGCGTAGCGCCAGCTTGGCCCGCGGTGGAGCAGCTGATCGAGCGCCGCGATGATCGCGTCGACGTCCTCGCCGCTGGTGCCGACGCCGATGCTGGCGCGGACCGCGCCAGCTTGGGCAAAGCCGAGACGATCCAGCAGTGGGTGTGCGCAGAAGCGGCCGCCGCGGACGCCGATCCCATGCTCCGCGGAGAGGTAGGCGGCGACCATGTCCGCGCGATAGCCGGGAACGTTGAAGCTCGCCACAGCGACGAGATCATCGTGCTCGGGCCACAGCCGTGCGACGTTGATGCCGAGCGCCCGGAGGCCGGCGAGGAGCCGCCCATAGAGGGACATCTCGTGCTCGCGGATCGCGTCGAAGCCGAGCCTGCCGAGCGCGCGGAAGGCGGCGCCAAGCGAGACCGCGCCCGCCAGGTTCGGCGTCCCGCCCTCGTGTCTGGCGGGGGACGGCTTCCACTCGACGTCGTCGATCGTGACGTTGACGACGGCGCCGCCGCCACGCTGGTGTGGGATCGCGTCATCGAGCCAGTCGCGACGGCCGATCAGCGCTCCGCCGCCGTACGGGGCGTAGAGCTTGTGTCCGGAGCAGGCGAAATAGTCGATTCCAGTGGCCCGCAGGTCGATCGCTCGGTGAGGCGCGAGCTGGGCGCCGTCGACGGCGAGCCTGGCGCCGCGACGGTGGGCGATCTCCGCGATCCGCCCGAGCGGCGGACATTCGCCGGTGACATTGGAGGCGCCGGTGACGCTGACGAGCGCGGCCGGACGACGCTCGAGCTCATGCTCGAGCGCCAGCAGCGTGCCGTCCACCGTGCTCTGTACGGGCACCACACCGTAGTCGCCGGCGCGCCACGGCAGCAGATTGGCGTGGTGCTCGATGTCGAAGTGGACGACGCGTCCGGGGACGGCGCTCGCCAGCAGGTTGAGCGAGTCGGTCGTGTTGCGCGTGAAGATGACGACGTCGTCGGCACGGGCACCCGAGCTCTCGGCGACGATCTCGCGCGCCCGCTCGTAGGTGGCCGTGCTGACCCTCGACAGATAGCTCTGACCGCGATGGATGCTGGCGTAGTGGGCGAGTGAGGTGGTGACGACGTCGTGCACCTCGGCAAGCGGCGGCGCGCTCGCCGCGTAGTCCAAGTTCACGAAGCGCGTGCTGCTGCCGTCGACGAGCGGCACTTCGGTGACCGAGTCGGCCAGCAAAGCCAGCGGCGCAGTTCGCGATGCCAAGCGGCGCGCGGTAGTCACGAGCTCCATATTAACTAAGTCTATGATGCTACTTGGCTTGATGCCTGCTGACGCGTGCGCCGGCCCCCGGTCATAAGGTCAGTCCGGGTTCCGATGCGGGAAACCACCGAACTCCGATCGGTGGTTTCCCGGCGTGAAGCTGGGCCGGCTCCGGATTGCCGCGAGCCACCCAGCTGCCAGCGTGGGAGCGGTGATGAGTGCGGGACCTCCACGTGTGAGCGGAGCACCTCTGCGAGTCGTGATCGCCGGCGCCGGCGTCGCCGGGCTGGAGGCGGCGCTCGCGCTGCGCGACCTTGCGGGCGCGCGCGCACGCGTCACCGTGCTCGCGCCGGAGCCAGAGTTCGTCTACCGCCCGATGGAGGTCGGCGAAGCGTTCGGCGGCGGCGAGCCGCCGCGCCACACGCTGGCCGAGATCGCCGACGACGTCGGCTTCGAGCTGAGACGAGGCGCCTTCGAGTGGCTCGCGCCTGAGCAGCGAACGATCCACACCGATGCCGGCGAGACACTCAGCTACGACGTGCTGCTGCTGGCGATCGGGGCTCACGCCCACCCGCGCTTCAGATACGCGCTGACGCTCCGGTCCGGAGAGCTCCGCGCACAGCTGCAGGAGCTGATCGCCGAGATCGACGCCGGAGGCGTGAGCACGGTCGCGTTCGTCGCTCCAGGCCAGATGCCGTGGCCGCTGCCGCTGTACGAGCTGGCGCTGTTCACCAGCCGGCACGCGCGCAGCCGCGGCCGCGCGCTGACGGTTCGGCTGCTGACCGCTGAGGACGCGCCACTGGCGGTGTTCGGCCAGGCGGCGAGCCGGGCGGTGCAGCAGCTGCTGGACGACAACGGCGTGGTCACGATCTGCGGCACCCACTGTGAGACGCCGCGGCCGAGCGCGCTGCTGCTGCACCCGAGCGGACGCTGGCTGGAGTCCGAGCGGATCGTCGCCCTGCCAGAGCTGTACGGACCGTCGACGCCCGGAGTTCCCAAGCATGGCGGCCACGGCTTCATCCCGGTCGACCCGAACGGTCGCGTCCCCCATCTGGACGGCGTCTACGCGGCTGGGGACGCCACCGAGTTCCCGGTCAAGCACGGGGCGATCGCGGCGCAACAGGCGGACGTCGCGGCCGAGTCGATCGCGGCGCTGGCGGGAGTGCCGATCGAGCCGACGCAGTTCCACCCACGGATCTTCGGGATGCTGATCGGCGGTCAGCGGCCGCTGTACCTGAGCGCATACATCACCGGTGGACACGGGTCCGATTCGTGGGCTGGTGAGCACCCCGCGTGGTCCCCGGCGGAGAAGATCGTCGCCAGGTACCTGACGCCCTACCTGGCGGCACGGCCGAACGGCACCAGCGCGGATACCGGCGGTGGCGCCTTGCGGGGCGCCACCGCCGACAGAACGGCCGGCTGAGGCACGATCAGTCCGCCGCGGGTACGGCAGCCTCGCTGCCCTGAGCGTCCGGCCTGCTCGCGTCGCGCCTGCGGGCGGCCCGGGTCAGCACGAGCAGCGGGCACCGCGCGCCGCGGGCCAGCTCCTGCGCGGTGCTGCCGAACAAGACGCGTCCGAGTGGGCCGTAGCCGCGCGAGCCGACCACCAGCAGGTCGAGCGATCCGCTCGCCTCGGCCAGCTCCTCGTGGGCGAGCCCGTAGGTGACGCGCGGCTCGACGTCACCGAGCTTGCCGAGGCGCTCGCGGGCCTGCCCGACGAGGTCGTCGATGCTCGCCTGGTCCGGCCAGCCGTACACCGAGAACATGCGGGTGGGGTACACGACCGCGCGGCACACCGCAAGGCTGCCGTGGACCTCGCCGGCGAGCCGACTGGCGACCCCGAGCGCGTGCTCGCTCTCCGGAGACTCGTCGTAGCCGACGCCGATGCGCTGCATCGCGGCCGGCCGCTCGGCGTACCCGGCCGGGGCGATCGCCACCGCGCACGGGGCACCGTCGAGCGCATGACGCGTATCGTCGCCGCCGAGCACGCGCCCGACGTAGCCTCGACGAGACGACCCGACCACGAGCAGGTCGGCCGCGACGTGCTCGGCCAGCTCGTGCAGTCCGCGGCCGATCCTGGCCGCGCCGTAGGCGCGAATCTGGGCGCCCTCGAGCCCGGCCTCGTCGCGTGCTGCCTCGAGCAGCTCGAGCGACTCTTCGCGCTGAGCAGCCTCGTAGGCGGCGCCGGCGCCTCGCCAGGCGATCGACTCCTTCACGTAAACGTGCGCAAGCGTCAGCTCGCCCTGGTCGGCACGCAGCAGCCCGGCAAGCGCGAGCGCATCGCGTCCACCCTGCGCTCCGTCGACCCCGGCGACGACTTTCTCGAACATTGCATTCCTCCTCGTCTTGGTCCCGATCAGCTGCAGCGTCAAGCTATGTCCACCCTACCTGCGTTTGATCCGCGGCCGGGCCTCGGCGGGGTTGCACGCCGGGGTTGCACGCTTACACGGCGCGCGCGCTGCGGGCAATTCGGTAGGTGCTGCCCCGCGATCATCCTCGGCCGCACACGGATGCTCAGCGCGCGCCGCCGCGCGAGGCTGAGCCGATGCGAGAGCTCACCCCCGAGAATCCTGAAGAGCGCCTCAGCGAGACCGCGCTGCGAGCCCAGCTGCACCGCCTGCAGCGGGAGAACGCCAAGCTGTGGGCGGAGAACACGCGCCTGCGGTCCAGCAATCGCGAGCTGCGCGCGACCGCCGATGCGTACGTCAGGCGGGTCCAGGCGGCGTCGCTGTTCGGGCCGGTCGAGCTGACCGCCGGGACCTCGATCGGTCCGCTCCGCCAGCGGGGACGAGGCGGCCGCGGATCCGGCCTCGATCGCGGTCCCAGATCGGGCCTCGCCGCGGGCAGCAGACCGGGATTCGATCGCAGTCGCAGTGCCTGAACCCCGGCTTAGTGGCTACGTAGTTTCGCGCAGTCACTCAGCGGCCGGGACCCGAGGGACGGGGCACAGCTAGGCGGGATGCTGTTGGGGTCAAAAGCGACCACAACAACGATCGGAGCGATCATGTCACGCAAGGTTTTTGACAGACTTACCAGCACCGGCGGCGCCGTGATCGTCGTCGTCCTGCTCGTGGCCGGCGGCCTGCTGGCTTGGGGCCAGAGCTTCGCGAACTCGAGCGTTCACAGCCAGCTCGCCCAGCAGCAGATCTACTTCCCGACCAAGGCCCAGATCATGACGAAGGGCTCGGAGAACTATCCGGAGCGCTCGTATCTGCTCCCGTACGCCGGCCAGCAGGTCCTGACCGGGACGCAGGCCAAGGTGTACGCGCGAAAGATCCGTCAGGACATCTACGGGCTGCCCTACCACGGGGTCTACTCCAAGCTCAGCGCCGCTTCGCTGGCCGCCAAGCCCGGCACGCCGGCAGCCACCGCGCTGGCCAACGAGGTGGAAGTCGCGTTCAGGGGCGTCACCCTGCAGGGGCTGCTACTCGAGGCGTACGCGTTCTCGGTGATCGGCGTCGTGATGTTCTGGGGAATGATCGCCTCGTTCGTGCTGGCAGCGATCATGGCAGTCCTGGTCGGCTTGGGCTTCTACCACGCCCGGCGGACCCAGGAGGACGAGCAGCTGGGCGTCAAGCCGGCCCCGGCAGGGCTCGAGCCAGCCACGACGCACTAGCCGACAGATTCACCAGTCAATCGATTCACTGACCGATGACGGCCGGGGCGGCGCGCGATCCGCGCGCCGCCCCGGCCCTTCCCCAGAGAGCTTTGGATGGGGCCAGTGATTCTCGCAACGGTGGTCACGAGCTTTACTCGTGACCACCGTTTGCTGGACAATCCGAGGACAACGAGGAGAACCTGAATGCTGCCAGACGATCACAACCGCGACGGGGCGCCGATCCGGGTGCTGCTGGCCGACGACCACGCAGTCGTCCGTCAGGGCATGCGTCGCGTGCTCGAGGCTGAGGAAGGCTTTGAGGTGGTGGCCGAGGCGGGCGATCTGGACGCCGTCCGCCGGTACATCCGCGGGCACCACCCGGACGTGCTGGTGCTGGACCTGAACATGCCGGGTGGCCCGGTGATCAAAGCGATCGCCGAGCTTCGGGCGGAGGCGCCAGCGACCCAGATCGTCGTCCTGACGATGGAGAACGAGCCGCTGTACGCGCGCAAGGCGCTGATGGATGGAGCGCTCGGGTACGTGCTCAAGGACGCCGCCGAGGGCGAGCTCGTGACCGCGGTTCGGGAGGCGGCCGCCGGGCAGAGCTACCTGAACCCGCGGCTGGCCGCGCGCGTCGCCGCGGCTCCGCCACCCGGCCCACCGGACGGGCTGTCCGAGCGGGAGGCCGAGGTCCTGCGGATGGTCGCGCTCGGCTTCACGAACGTCGAGATCGCCTCGAAGCTGTACCTGTCGATCCGGACGGTGGAGACGCACCGCTCGCACATCCAGCAGAAGCTCCGGCTGCGGAGCCGCTCGGAGCTCGTGCAGTACGCGCTCGAGCACGGGCTGGTCGAGAGCCAGGCTCGCGCCGACCTGTGACGCGCGGCCGGCGGGGGCGTACCCCGCCGGCGCGACGCGCCCGGCCATGATCGCCGGGCGCGTCGCGCGATCAGAGGTGGTTAACCCGACACCGTTCCGCGGCATTCCCCCGCTGCCACTGGCGCGCACGAGCCGTACCTTGATCGCAATGACCCGTCCGCATCTGCATCTCGCCTCGGCTCCCGAGCCCAACGGCGCGCCCGCGGCGCTGGCCTACCCGCTACGGGTGCTGCTCGCCGACGACCACATCCGCGTCCGCCGGAACCTCCGCCTGCTGCTCGACTCCCACGGCGGCATCGAGGTGGTCGAGGAGGACGGCGAGATCTCCCGTCTGTTGCACCATCTGCGCCATCACGCCCCACATGTGATCGTGCTCGATCTGCAGTCCGGCGGCGGCTCCAGCCTCGAGGCGGTGCGGCAGCTGCAGGAGGAGTCGCCCGAGGTCCCGATCGTGGTCCTGACGATGGAGCGCAGCGCCGCGTATGTGCGCCGCGCACTGGAGCTGGGCGCGCTCGCGGTCGTGCGCAAGGACCACGCCGACAGCGAGCTGCTGCCGGCCGTGCATGCCGCTGCGGCCGGTCACGGCTATGTCAGTCCGCTGCTGCGACCGGGGCTCGACGCGCTCGACGCCACCCTCGCCAGCGACCAGCTGACGCTGCGCGAGAGCGAGGTGCTCCGCCTCGTTGCACTGGGATACACGAGCCTCGAGATCGCCCGCCAGCTGCATGTCTCCCGGCGCACGGTCGAGGTGCACCGGGCCAGCATCCACCGCAAGCTGAGGCTGAGCCGGCGCGCCGAGCTCGTGGAGTACGCGCTGGCTCGCCACCTGATCGGCGCCTGAGACGCCGCCCACCGTCGCCCGACAGCGTCAGCTCGCCACCTGGTCGGGGCCTGACGCGCCGACCTCACCGGCCGCCGCGGCGATCGGGATCCGCGCCGACACCCGCGCACCGTGGCCGGGGGCCGACTCGACGCTCAACTGCCCTCCGGCGAGGTAGATGCGCTCGCGCATCCCCGGCAGCCCGAAGCCGCTCGAGCTCGCCGACACGTCGAATCCCACCCCCGCATCGGCGACCACGACGAGGATCTCGCCCCGTTCGAGGCGAACCGAGACCTCGGCCACGGTCGCCTGCGAGTGCTTGACGACGTTCGTCAGCGCCTCCTGCACGAGCCGGTAGACAGTCGTCTCGAGCTCGGCGCCGAGCGGTTCAGCGCTGAGCTCGTCGGCCGCGACCAGCTGCGCCTCGATCTCCAGCCCAGCATCCCGCCGCCGCTCCAGCAGCGTCTCCAGCGCCGCCAGCAGGCCGAGATCGTCGAGCACGGCCGGACGCAGGTCGGTGATGATCGAGCGGAGGTTGTCGATCTCCACCTCGACGTCCTCGATCGCCTGCCGGATGACGACGCCGCGGCCGCGGTCGGGGCCCTTCTGGGCTGAGACGAGCAGCACGCGCAGGCCTCCGAGCGCCTGCAGCGTCTGATCGTGTAGCTCCCGCGCCCAACGCCCCCGCTCCGCGTCCGCGGCAGTGATCGCCGCCCGCAGGCGGTCGGCTTCGACGCTGCGCTTGATCGCCACGGCGGTGGCAGCAGACGAAGCGAACGTCCGCAGCACCTCCTCGTCGGCGCTGGCGAAGGCCGCGCCGGATGCGCCACGATCGAACGCGACCAGCACCCCGAGCCCGACGCCGCGATACTGCATCGGCACGAGCAGGGCGGCGTGCACGTTTTCGACACCGAACGCGTCGGCGATGATCGGCAGCTGCGCCTGCACGTCGCTGACCCGGAGCGGTCGTCCGCCCTCGAGCACCCGACCCGCCGTCGACCCGGAGACCGGGATCCGGCGCGTCGGTGTACCCCGGGCCCGTCCGGCCGCGGCCGCCGGCACCAGCTCGTCGCCCTCGCGCAGCAGGATCAGGACGCTCTGGGCGTCGACCAGCGCGCGGCCACGCTTGACGATCAGCTCGAGCACCGCATCCAGCTCGGTGACGCTGCCGACGGCCTCGGCGATGTCCCGGGCCGCCTGCAGCGACCGCACGGCCCGCTCCGCCTGCTCCCGCTGGCGCCGGTTCTCGTCGTACAGCCGCGCGTTCTCGATCGCCGTCGCCGCCAGCTGCGCGAGGATCGTCACGGTGTCCTCGTCCTCGTCCGTGAACTCCTCGCTGCCCTGCTTCTCGGCCAGGTACAGGTTCCCCCACGCTTCGCCGCGGATCACGATCGGAGCGCCGAGGAACGACCGCATCGGCGGGTGCCCAGGCGGAAAGCCATAGCTCTTTGGATGCTCGCCGACGTCGCGTAGCCGCAGCACGCGGGGCTCGTCGATCAGCACGCCCAGCACGCCCCGGCCGCGCGGGAGCTCGCCGATCGCCCGTCGCGTCTCGTCGTCGACGCCCGCGGTGATGAACCGCTCGAGCGACTGACGGCTCGCGTCGAGCACACCGAGCGCGGCGTAGCGAGCGCCGGTGATGTCGCGGGCCTCCTCGAGGATGCGCCGCAGGACCGCTTCCGGATCGAGCTCGGCCACCAGCGCCTGGCCGGCTTCGATCAGCCGCCTCATCCTGAGATCTTCGGCCTGCATACGGTGCCGGGCCACGATAACGCAGCCACGACCGCCCGTACCTACGTAGTTTCTATCAATCCTGCGGGCGCGCGCGGCAGGCCAGCGCCAGGGCGGCGCGCCAACCACAAGTGGCGCGCCGCCCCAAAGCCGCCCAACGTGTAGGTTCGCGCCTGAGATGCCAGCCACCCCATCCAGCCACCGCGACGTGGTGGTGACCGGCATCGGCGCGGTCACGCCACTCGGACTGAGCGTGGCCGACACCTGGCAGGGCCTGCTCGAGGGTCGCTCCGGGATCGGGCCGATCACGCTGTTCGACGCGTCCGAGCTGCCGGTGCGGATCGCCGGTGAGGTGCACGACTTCGACGTGAATGAGCTGCTCGATCTCAAGCGCGCGCGCCGCTCCGCCCGCTTCTCCCAGCTGGCGATCATGGCTGCCCGCGAAGCCGCCAGCGACGCCCGGCTGGACGTGGCCGCCGAGGCGGAGCGGATCGGGGTCGTGGTCAACACAGCGGTCGCGGGCGTCGGCGAGACGCAGGCCAACGTCGAGGCCTGGGAGCGCACCGGCCTGCGCGACATCAGCCCCTACTACGTCCCCTCGACGATCGCGAACATGCCGGCCTGCGAGGTCGCGATCGATCTCGGCGTGCACGGCCCGGTGAGCGCCAGCGCGCTGGCCTGCGCCAGCGGCAACGCGGCGCTGCTGGAGGCGCGACGGCTGATCCTCGACGGCGAGGCCGACGCGGTCGTGGCGGGCGGCACCGACGCCGGGATCGCGGGGGTGATGTTCGCCGGGCTCGCGCGGATGGGCGCGATGTCGCGCCGCAACGACGAGCCGGAGCGGGCGAGCCGGCCGTTCGACGCGGACCGCGACGGGTTCGTGTTCAGCGAGGGCGCGGTGCTGCTCGTGGTCGAGTCCGCGGAGCACGCAGCGGCGCGCGAGGCACCGGCGTACGGCTCGGTCGCCGGCGGCGCGCTGACCGCCGACGCGTTCCACATCAGCGCCCCCGAGCCGTCGGGCCGCCAGGCTGCCCGGGCGATCTCGCTGGCGCTGGAGCGAACCGGCACCGAGCCCTCGGAGGTCGACTACATCTGCGCCCACGGGACCGGCACGCGAGCCAATGACACGGTCGAGACACGGGCGATTCACAGCGCCCTCGGCTCTGAGGCCGAAGCGATCCCGGTCAGCTCCCCGAAGTCGATGCTCGGGCATCTGATCGCCGCCGCCGGATCGCTGTCGGCGATGGTCTGCCTGCTGGCGATGCGCGACGGGATCGTGCCGCCGACGATCAACCTCGAGCGCGCGGACCCTGACTGCGACCTCGACTACGTGCCCGAGCGCGCCCGGCACGTGCCTGTTCGCACGGCCGTGGTCAACGCGTTCGGGTTCGGCGGTCAGAACTGTGTGGTCGTGCTGCGGGCGCCCGGGCGTCCGGGCGCGCTGAACCGCGCATGATCACGCGCCGGGCGGCATGCCGCAGCTGACGCATGTAGCTGCCCGCGTAGCGACGTCACATGCGTCACCCCTGCAATCCGGCGCGCGACACTAAGATCACGCGTATGCCCAACCTCCTCCATTTCACCGACTCCGACGAGGCCAATGCGCTGATCGCCACCGACCCGATGGCGCTGCTGATCGGATTCGCGCTCGACCAGCAGGTGCCCGTGCAGAAGGCGTTCAGCGGTCCGCTCGCGATCAGGCAACGGCTGGGGACGCTCGACCCGGCCGCGCTGGCCACCGCCGACCTCGACGCGAGCTTCCGGCAGAAGCCGGCGATCCACCGCTTCCCGGGGGCGATGGCCAGCCGCGTCGGCGAGCTGGCCGCCCACGTCCGCGATCAGTACGGCGGCGACGCCGGTCGCATCTGGGGCGAGGCCGCCGATACCGAGCAGCTGCGTGAGCGGCTCGCCGCGCTTCCCGGATTCGGCGAGATGAAGATCAAGGCGCTCGGCTCGGTGCTTGCAAAGCGCTTCGGGGTGACGGCCGCCGAGGGGCTCGTGCCCTCGCATCCGACGCTCGGGGACGTCGACTCCGCCGAGGCGCTGGCCGACTACCAGGCCGCCAAGCGGGCGCACAAGCGCGAGTGGGAGAAGGCCACCGCCTGATCTCGCTGGCGGTGGGAGCCGGCTTCGTTCGTGCGGCGGTAGCTCAACGGTAGAGCTTCGGCCTTCCAAGCCGATGACGCGGGTTCGATTCCCGTCCGCCGCTCTCCCCCATCGGCCGTCCGGCTGGCGGTGGCTTCGTGGAGCCGCCGACGGACGGTACGTTCCGCCCGCGTACCCGCCCCGCTACTCGCCGAGCACCTTGATCACCAGTCGCTTCGGCCGCTGGCCGTCGAACTCGCAGTAGAAGACCTGCTGCCAGGGGCCGAGGTCGAGCCGGCCGCCGGTGACCGGCACGATCACCTGGTGGTGGACGAGCAGGTTCTTGAGGTGCGCGTCGCCGTTGTCCTCCCCGCCCCGATGGTGACGGTAGTCGCCGGGATCGGGCAGCAGCTGCCGCGCGACCTCGTTGTCGGGTGGCTGCCAGCTCGGCGGCGCCAGCTTGTCAAGCCATTCGAGCGCGTCCGCATGCAGCCCTGGCTCGTCGTCGTTGATCCACACCCCGGCGGTGATGTGCATCGCGCAGACGAGCGCCATCCCCTCCGTGATCGCGGCCTCCCGCACGGCGGCGGCGACGTCGTCGGTGATCCGGATCAGCTCGCGGCGGCGCTCGGTGTTGAACGTCCGGTAGACGGTGTGGGCGCGCACGATCAGATCCTACGGCGACTCCCGGCGCTGCGCGGCCGCGCACGATCGGATCGTGCGATGACTGCCGGCGTGGGGCTCGATCAGTCGTGCGGCGACTCCCCATACAATCGGCGGAGAAGCGAAGGGGAGTAGCACAATTGGTAGTGCACCGGTCTCCAAAACCGGAGGTTGCAGGTTCGAGTCCTGTCTCCCCTGTTTCGATCGTCAAGCTATCTCGAAGGATCTTATCGCTAGCAGCTTTTGCCGTACCCTTGCGCAGGCCGGTTAGCTACCACTTTTGGCTACCAAACGCAGCGATCAGTGTTTGGGGGTGGCCCAGAGCACTTTCCCGGTGGCTGATCGGTAAGTCAGTGACGGCGGGTCCCATGCCCCGCGAAGGACGAACATTACGAAGTTGTCGTGGACGTGCTTCGTTACGGTGACCGGTTCCGCGACGCGACCTGGATAGGACTGTGCCGCGTATCGCGCAGTCACGGTCGCCGCGTCGTTGGGAACCAGCAGGAGCGTTTTGGTGATCGTGTCGTTGCCGTCGCCCCCGCCGCGCCACGGATCGCGGCGCAGAACATCGACAGGGCGGAATGCCTCCCCCTTGCTTCCCCCTCCGACATCGACCAATACGACGCCAGGAGGCTGTGAAGCCTGCTGCTCATGCAGGCGGGCACGTTCAAACGCGACAGCACGCGTGCGCTGTGCCACTGGCAGTGCCGCAGCTAGGCGCTTGAAGTCGCTGAGGCGTTCAGCGAAGCAGCGAGGCTTCAGCTCGTTCGGTTCCAAATGCGCCGCTGGCACCATGTAGTAGTGCACGCCGTCCACCACGCCTTGGCGCGCGTAACGGACGTAGACACCCTGCTCATCAAGGTTGAGCCGGCGAATTTCCTTCGCCGAGACGCGGGCGTTAGGCGAGGCTGGTTGGCGCATGACGCGTAGCAACGAAGTGAGCTGCGCTGTAGGTCGACCGTCGATGAAGCGCTGTTCTCGTGGAGCCTTGCCAGCTAGCGACAGTCCGCACCCACGGTCTCGGTTGGAGACGGCGGTCATGGCCTTCAGGCTGTCGTTTCGCCATGCGGCGGGAACGCTCCGCCACGCGGCAGACTGGTGGACGGTTGTCGTGCCTCCGGCGTGGTGAACGCTCAGGAAGATCACTGCGCCAATAATGAGACTCGCTAGTACGGACGCGACGGGGACCGCGACCGACGCGACTCGCGGAAGCAACCTGGTCCGGTCCTCGGCCGGCTTGCTTGAGTCATGGTCGATCGCGGACGCAAGCGCATCACGGATTTCGGGGAAGTAGGTCACGACTGGTTCTCCTCCATTTCCTTCCGAAGCCTGTGTAGACCTCGGCTCACGCGCTTACGGACCACCAGCGACGACGTCTGCAAGCGCGAAGCGATCTCGTCGTACGGAAGCTCGTCGAGCACGTGAGCCCGGACGGCCTCCTGCTGATCCTTCGGGAGCCGAGCCAACAGGTCCGCCACCCAACCGTCGTCAAGCAAATCTCGGTAAGCGCGATCGAGATGCTCATCCCGAAGCACGATCGCGTCCAGCATTCCAAGTTGCCGGCGCGCCGATCCCTCAATGCGACCCCTCCGTACGCTCATTCTGAGCGTGTTACTCGCGATCGTGAACAACCAGGGCGCAGCCGACGGACCAACCGGCTGATACCGGTCCGCTGCCCCAAGCGCGGCGGCGAACACCTCAGCGGTCAGATCCGCGGCGAGCTCAGGATCCCGCGTGCGGCGCATGAAATATCCGACGACCGCGCGCTCGTATCGCTCATAGAAGAGCCTGAACGCATTACGCTCCGTCCTTGCCGACGCCAATAACCGAGCATCGGTAGAAGAGCGAAACAGCATCGTCAACACAGAATGCGCGACCGAGACAAAACGTGACCGTCAACGGCGCATCTCGCGTCCCGCCCGACCGTCGCAGTCAGCTTGCGACACGTCGAGGCCCCCTGGATGTGTACCCGCTGGCCATGCTCCTGGTGACCTTCGCCAGGGTCAGCGTCATGTTCATCTACCGGCCTGCAGCCCGCTGAAGGCTGGCCACAGGATGACGCTCTGCCACAGGCTCATTCCAGTCATATGCTCTACGCACTGCATGCGGACGTCCTGGGACGACTCGGGACGAGTACCTGTGAACGGTCGGTTTTGCGGCAGCGCACAAGGAGTCCGAGCGATCGCTGTCAAGGTCGGCTCCTGCGGGACTCCCTCGCTGTGCTCGGGCCGCTGTCGCGGCTCCCTGACAGCTCGCGCCACCGTGAGCGTGTGCGGGAGGCGACCTTTTGGCAATGAGTGCCGCAGGGGGGACCCCCGGCGCATGATCAACAGGCCGTAGGCCGAACCTCGTCAGGCAGTCGCCAGCGCGGGATCCAGGGCGCTCGGTCCGACCTCGATGTGCTGTGGCAGGGGTGATGTCTACCTTGCCGTCGCGCTCGAGGAAGTGGCGTGGGCTGATAATCGTCACCCCGACCAGCTCACCGGCAGCGTTGAACCTGAGAGCGTGGTCCTCAGGAGTCTCCCCCCAGTCGACGGCCGTGCTCGGGTCGCCGACATGCAGGTAGAGCACGTCGCTCTCCGCCTCGTAGTCGACGTTGTCGAAGGTCACGTTGCCGAGCGTCACGGGCACCGCTTGAACTCCGGCGGCGTCTTGCGATTCGGACATGCCGTGGCGATGCGCGCCGGCTTCTGATTGAAGTCTACGACGACCCGCAGCCACGTCGAGGGACCAACGCCAACACGTCAGTAGCGCTCACGACCCTCGATCGGATCACTGCCGTGATGGTCCGGAGCCCGCACTGTTTCGAGCACGTCGGCACGATACGGCGCCATCTCCGAGTATCTGGCGACGATCTGGTGCCAGGCACCAGAGGTCAGCTCAACCGACCTCCCGAACTGATCGGTGACAAGGGTCACGTCCGCGGCGAGCCATCGCTAACGGCCCGTCCCGCGACCGTGACCGCGGGGGCCGCCGACATCCGATCGAATGCCGCGGAGAACGCCGCGGCCCTGTCCGTCGCCGGGCCGGCGTGTAGGTACCGCGTGGTGGTCGACAGCTGAGCGTGGCCCATCGCGTCCTTGACGCTCACCAGATCGATCCCGCCGGCGACCAGCAGCGAGCCGAAGGTGTGACGGAGGTCGTGCCAGCGCAGCGGCCGTAGACCAGCCGCGTCACGCGCGAGCTTGTAGCGGCGACGCAGCGCCGAGCCGTCAAGACGGCGCCCGAACGCATCGCAGAACACATAGTCATCGGACGATTTGAAGTCGCCACGGTCAAGTACGTGGGCGAGCGCCGCCGCCGCACGATCGGCGAGGGGTACTTGCCGGATGCGTCCCGACTTTGTGCCCTTCTCGATGCCCACCGAGATCGCACGGCTGATCGTCATCGCCGAGCCCGCCCAGTCGATGTCACCGACCCGGAGCGCCAGCAGCTCGCCGAGACGGAGCCCGGCGTACGCGGCGAGACGGACAGCATCGGAATCACGCCGATCGGCGGCCAACTCGTCGACGCTCCGCGCGTGGCGGTGATGGGAGCGCGCGTCCTCGAGCGTCGCGAAGACGAGCCCGTCGGCTCTGTAGGTCGGCGTGCAGGCGCACCGCTCACCCATCCGCGCCGGGCACGTCCGCGCGTGCCGCTCATTGACGTGACGATGCAAACCGTTGTCGAACGCGCAAGCGATCGCCTCAATCTCCTCAGGCGTGAAGAACACGAGGCCCCGTGCTGGCGGAATCGCACGGCTCTCGGCGCGGGTCGCGGGGTTGTACTTGAGCTTGAACTTGGTCGACTGCATCCCGAAGTTGAACGCGGCAGAGACGACGTCGCGGTAGCGGTTGATCGACCGCGCGGACACCCCCGTGTCGGCGACTGTCTGGAGCGCGTCCTCCACATCCTCCGTCGTGATCCGCGACGCGGGTTTGTCGCCTAGGGCAGCCATCAGGTAGCCCTGTGAGACCCCGCCGCCCCGTCGATGCGGCGTGCCCGGCTCCGCCAAGTCATACCTGTGGTTCTGCAACGTGGACGGCGCTGCGTTCTTGATGTTCTCGAGCCAGTCGAGATAGGCATGTGCGACTTCACGGAACGTTGCGCCGGCGACCCGTCGCTCCTCCTTGATGCGCTGTGCGTTGCCGATCTCGTGGACGTAGGTTCGGACGATCTCCGCCGCCCCGACCGTCGCCGCACGCTCATCGAGATACCCAGGCGCGACACGCCCGCGGCGAGGACGAAGCCGCGCTCGACCCCGAGCGGTGGTCGGCGTCTGAGGATCAGGCTCGAGCCAAGCCGGCCCCACCCGCCGCCAGACTTGTTTGCCGTCATGGCGGAACTTGGCCTCCCAGAACACGCGACCGTTCTGCTCCCGAGCGACGAGATTCACGGCCGGTAGCTCCACTTGTACGGTACGAGTCACGAGGCAGGCATGTTACGCCTCGACTCGGTCGGCTACCACTTGGCTACCACATTCTTCTGGCTACCGCTTTTGGCTGGCTAACTCGCCATAAAACACTGTTTTTACTGGGCTTTACGATCTTTCGAATTGTCGGTGATCTGCGGGCTTAGATGCTCTACGACCCGCTCCAAAACCGGAGGTTGCAGGTTCGAGTCCTGTCTCCCCTGTGCGTCGGCCAGGTCGGCGCGTCTGGCCGGGGCGCCGGCCGCCGGGTCGGCGCGCCTGACCCCGGCGTCACCCCCATCTCGGTGCCGTTGGCTGCGGCGCTTGCCGCCGCCGATGCGGGCGGAGGGACTCGAACCCCCAAGGGCGCTAGCCCACCGGCACCTAAAGCCGGCGCGTCTACCAGTTTCGCCACGCCCGCGGCGATCATGCGCCGCGGCACCTCGAGCTCGAG
>JASHQV010000451.1 GCA_030038955.1 Solirubrobacteraceae bacterium | reverse complement strand
CGAGTGCCGGGTTCGTCGCCGTCTGGGCGGGCGCTCGGAGCTCACGCTCCGAGCGCCCGCGCGATCACGAGCTGCTGCACCTCGTCGGTGCCCTCGCCGATCGTCAGGATCTTCGCGTCCCGGTAGAAGCGGCACACCGGGTACTCCTCGATGTACCCGTAGCCGCCGTGGATCTGCACCGCTTCGTCGGCCGCCCGCACCGCCAGCCGGCCGCTCTTCAGCTTCGCCTGGGCGGCGGTCAGCGAGAAGGGCTCGCCGCGGTCCTTCAACCAGGCGGCCTTGTGCACCAGCAGGCGGGCGGCCTCGATCTCGGTCGAGAGGTCGGCGAGTTTCATCTGGATCGGCTGGAAGCGGGAGATCGGCTGCCCGAAGGCGCGGCGCTGGCGGGCGTAGGCGAGCGCCTCGTCGAGCGCGCCCTGGGCCAGTCCGACGCCCATCGCCGCGACGCCGATGCGGCCGATGTCGAGCACGTGGAAGAACTGCCGCAGGCCGCCGCCCAGCGCCCCCACGAGGTTGTCCCGGGGAACGCGACAGTCCGAGAACGACAGCGGCCTCGTGTCCGACGCGTTCCAGCCCATCTTCCGGTATGACTGCCCCGGCTCGTAGCCGGGGGTGCCGTTCTCGATCAGGATGTTGGAGATCTCCGGGCGGGAGCCGCCACCGGCGCCGGTGACCGCCGTGATCACGACCAGGCCGGAGATGTCGGTGCCGGCGTTGGTGATGAACTGCTTGGCGCCGTTGATCACCCACTCGCCGCCGTCGAGCATCGCCCGGGTCCTGGTGTTGCCCGCGTCCGAGCCGGCCTCCGGCTCGGTCAGCCCGAACGCGCCGAGGATCTCGCCACGGCACAGGCGCGGCAGGTGGCGCTGCTTCTGCTGCTCGGAGCCGAACAGGTACAGCGGCTGCGTGCCGAGCGAGGTGTGGGCGCACAGGGTGATCGCCACCGACGAGTCGACTCGCGCCAGCTCCTCCACCGCCAGCGCGTACGCGAGCGAATCGCCACCGGCGCCGCCGTACTGCTCGGGGAACGGAATCCCCATCAGGTCGAGCTCCGCGAGCCGCCGGACGATCGCGTACGGGAACGCGTGCGTGCGGTCGAGCTCCTCGGCCGCCGGCGCGATCTCCTGGAGCGCGAACTCGCGGACCGTGTCGCGCAAGAGCCGGTGGTCGTCCGAGAGCCCGAAGTCCATCGGTCGCGCCCGCGGTCAACCGTTCAGGGCGCGCACCGCCTCGACCAGCAGGCGCACGCCGTAGCCGGTCGCGCTCTTCTCGTCCAGGTACGGGGTGCCGGCGTCGAACGCGGTGCCGGCGATGTCCACGTGCGCCCACGGGACCTCGCCGGCGAAGTGGTGCAGCAGCTCCGCCGCGGTGATCGCCAGCGCCTCGCGCGGCAGCGGCGCGTTCGTCAGCTGCGCGAAGCGGCCCTTGACCATCTCGGCGTAGCGCTCGTCGAGTGGCAGCCGCCAGACGCGCTCGCCGCTGCGCCTGCCGGCCGCCTCGAGCTGCGCCGCCAGCCCGTCGTCGTTGCTCATCAGCCCCGCGTACACGCTCCCCAGCGCCGCCACCACGCCGCCGGTCAGGGTGGCGAGGTCGATCAGCCGCTCGGCTCGCTCGCGGCGCGCGTAGGTGATGCAGTCGGCCAGCACCAGCCGCCCCTCGGCATCGGTGTTGTCGATCTCGATCGTGGTGCCGTCGAGCGCGGTGACGATGTCGCCCGGTCGCGTCGCCCGCCCGCTGATCATGTTCTCGGTGGCGCCGACGACGCCGAGCACCCGCACCGGTGCTCGCAGCTCGGCGAGCGCGGCGACTGCCTCCAGCACCGCGGCGCCGCCGAGCATGTCGAACTTCATCTCGTGCATGCCGGCTCCCGGCTTCAGCGACAGGCCGCCGCTGTCGAACGTGAGCGCCTTGCCGATCAGCGCCGTCAGCGGGGACTCGCCGCCGGAGCCGTCGTAGTCGAGGCGGATCAGCTTGGCCGGCTCGGCGGCGCCCGCCGCCACCGCCGCGAACGCGCCCATCCCCCGCTCGACGATCTCGCTCTCGTCGAGCACGGTGGCCTGCAGGCCACCGTGCTCGGAAGCCAGCTGCTGCGCGTACTCGGCCAGCACCCGCGGTGGCAGGTCGTTGCCGGGGCGGTTGCCGAGGTCGCGGGCGCGGTTCTGGGCGGCCGCGACCAGCGCCGCCGCGGCGACCGCCTCCGACACGTCCTCGTGGGCGCTGACGATCAGCTCCTGCAGGCGCGGCGGGTCGTCGGGCGCGGCTTGCTTGAACGGCTCGAAGCGATAGTCGCGCAGCAGCGTGCCCTCCACCAGCCCGCCGGCGACCGCATCGTCGACGCGGTGGGGCAGCTCCCAGCACAGCGTCCGCGCGCGCAGCTCGGCGGCCCGCGCGACGACGCGACCGGCGGCGACCCGTGCGGCCTCGGCGTCGAACTGCTCCCGCTTGCCGAGTCCGACGAGGATCAACCGCCGTCGCTCGGCGTGGGCGAGCGCGAGGCGACCGGACTCGGTACCGGCCTCGCCGCTGTCGAGCAGTGCCGTCAGCGGCTCGCCGGGTAGGTCGTGGGCGACGCGCTCACCGTCGAACACGCCGACCGCGATCGTGTCGGCCCGGGTCTGTAGAGGCGCTTCGGTGGTGGCGACGACACGCACGCCATCACCCTACCGATCGGCCGTGGCCGCGCGACCCGCCGACGATCCGCGCGACCGGCCGGCTCTGGGGGCGGACGCGCTGCTCGCTCACTACGATCCCGTGCAACCAGGTGCACCGCCCACACGCGAACGTTCGGAGCTGAGCCAGCCATGCCCAAGACCGTGATCCTGTCCACCGCTCGCACGCCGATCGGGAAGCTCGGCGGTGCCCTCGCGTCGGTCGACGCCACCGAGCTCGGCGGCGTCGCGATCAAGGCCGCGCTGGAGCGCGCCGAGGTCGCGCCCGAGCAGGTGGAGCACGTGGTCTTCGGTCAGGTGCTACAGGCTGGGCAGGGCCAGATCCCCTCCCGCCAGGCGCAGGTCAAGGCGGGGATTCCCAAGGAGGTCTCGTCGGAGACGATCAACAAGGTGTGTGCGTCGGGGATCCGTGCCGCCGCGCTGCTGGACTCGGCAATCCGGGCCGGCGATCTGGAGCTCGGCGTCGGCGGCGGCATGGAGTCGATGTCGCACGCCCCCTACCTGCTGAAAGGCGCGCGCTTCGGCTTCCGGATGGGGGATGCGAAGGCGCTCGACGCGATGATCAACGACGGCCTCACGAATCCGTTCAGCGGCAAGCAGATGTTCGTCGAGGCGACCGAGGTGGGCGACGAGCTGGAGATGACCCGGGTCGACATGGACAGGTGGGCGCTGCGCTCTCACGAGCGGGCGATCGAGGCGACGGACGCGGGGCGGCTGCCCGAAGAGATCGTGTCGATCACGATCCCCTCTAAGAAAGGCGACACCATGGTGGACGTCGACGAAGGCCCCCGCCGCGACACCTCGCTGGAGAAGCTGGCCAAGCTCCCCGGGCTGATCGGCAAGGACGGCTCGCACACGGCCGGCAACTCACCCGGCGTCAACGACGGCGCCGGCGCCCTCGTGCTTGCCAGCGACGAGTGGGCGAAGCGCAACTCCCGGCGCCCGCTGGCGACGATCGTCGCTCACGCCCAGGTCGCCGACGACTTCGCTTACCTCGCGCGCACGCCGGCCAAGGCGGCGCAGAAGGCGCTCGACAAGGCAGGACTGAAGGTGGACGACGTCGATCTGTGGGAGATCAACGAGGCGTTCGCGTCGGTCACGCTGAACTCGATGCGGATGCTCGGAATTGAAGAGGACGTGGTCAACGTCAACGGCGGCGCGGTCGCGCTCGGCCACCCGATCGGCGCCTCCGGCGCTCGCATCCTCGGGTCGCTGGTGCTGGAGCTGCGCCGGCGCGGTGGCGGCATCGGCTGCGCGGCGATCTGCTCGGGCGGCGGCCAGGGCGACGCGGTGCTGGTCGAGGTGAATGGCGGCTGAGAGCACACGCGAGCCGGGGGCTGTCGATCCGAGCCGGCTCCCGGCTGACGGGCCGAGCCAGCCGCTGGTGCCCGAGTCGGGCCAGGCGCGCGGCGGCGCCTTCTTCGATCTCGACAAGACGCTGATGGAGGGGGCCTCGGCGTTCCAGTTCGCGCGCGCCGTGCGCGAGGCGGGGCTGCTCAGCCGCCGCCAGCTGGCCGCCGACGCGTGGGCCAACCTCCGCTACCGCCTGCGGGGCGCCAGCGACTCCCAGTCGGAGGAGCTGCGCGACCGGATCGCGACGTCGCTGAAGGGGGTGCGGGTGCGCGATCTCGAGCGGCTTGGCTGGCGCGTGGTGCGCGGCATCCTGCCGCGGATGCACCCGGAGATGCTGGAGATCGCCTACGCCCACCAGGACGCCGGGCGGCCGGTGTACATCGTCACCGCCGCGGCCCAGGAGCTGGCCGACGTGCTCGCCGAGGTGGTGCGGTTCGACGGCGCGATCGGCTCGCACTTCTCCGACTCGGTCGACGGCGTCTACACCGGCCACGCCAGCGGGCGGTTCGTGTACGGGCAGGCGAAGGCGGCGGCGATCGCCGACGTGGCGGCTGCGGAGGGGCTCGATCTGACCGCCTCATACGCGTACTCGGACTCGCTCTCGGACCTGCCGATGCTGCGGGCGGTCGGCCATCCAGTGGTGGTCAGCCCCGACGCGGCGCTGCAGCGGCTCGCTCGCGAGCAGGGCTGGGAGGT
>JASHQV010000450.1 GCA_030038955.1 Solirubrobacteraceae bacterium | reverse complement strand
CGGGCTAGCGCGCGTGCGCCTGGACGGGCGGCGCGCGTGCGCCTGGACGGGCAGCGCGCATGCGGCCGAACGGGCGGCGCGCGTGCGCCTGGACGGGCAGCACGCATGCGGCCCGACGGGCGGCGCCATGCGGCGGGCACGAACGGGCCTTCCCAGTCGGAGCCCCAGGATCACCGGTGTGGACGCGCATCACACCGCCAGCGCCGCGGCGAGCCGGGCGATCACCGCGTACGGCTCGTGCTCGAGCTGGCGCGCGGTCACCCGGATGACCCGGTAGCCGGCCGCCACCAGGTCCTGATCGCGCCTTCGATCAAGCTCGAATGCACGCCGATCGCCGTGGTAGAGGAATCCATCGAACTCGAGGATCAGCCGCTTGTCTTGCCACAGCATGTCGACCTCGCGTCCGGCTACCTTCCAATTGGTCAGCGGCCTTGGGAGACCGGCGCCAGCGATCAGCTCTAGCAGCTTGCGCTCGTAGTACGAGCGAGTTCGTGCGAACCCGCTCTGGTCGAGGAGACGACGCAGCGTTCCCGCGCCCGGGCTGCGTGGGACGCGTCCACTTGCCTCCCGGATCTCCCTCAACGAGGCGAGACGCTTGTGCAGGCAGACGGCGAGCACGTTCTCGAGCTCGAGCGCGCCCAGCAGTGCCGCCAGGTCCACCACCGTTCTCGCCGGCGAGGTGACCGGCAGATCGCGTCGCCACCTGACATCGCGTCGCTCAAGCGCCGCGACGCGGCAGACTCGCACGCCGGAAAGCGCATGCGCACCGCGCCCGACCACGGTCACCTCGGGCCGCGACAGCGGCTCCTCCAGCATCCCCCACAGCGCACCGGCGGCCCTGTGGCTTGCCACCGCATCGCCTGAGAACAGCAGCACCGCGGCCATCGTCGACGTCCACTCGTCCGCTCGCGTCGGATCGATTAGATAGACGCCGCGATGAAGCACGACGAACCGCTGCGTTGCGAGTCGATGGCGGATCGCGCCGCGGCCAATTCCAGCTGCGAGCAGTTGCTGTCGATGCGCACATGCGTGCTGCATCGAGGCAAGACGAGCTAACTCACCCGCCCCCTCGCCCCGAACGTGCTCCAGCGCGCAAACCGTCCCGCCCAGCGCCACGGTGCGCGCACGGACACGTTTTTCGTGCTCTGGCGCGCACGCTGGCGGTGAAAAGCGCGCGCTGCGCGCAGGAGCACGTTCGGGATCGGACACTGAGTATTAAGAGCACCGAGCCCGCCCGGATTCACCCCCCTCGCCGCAAGATCGGCTAGCTACACGCAGCTGCCGACGCAGCTGGCGGCAGCGCTCGCGCCACCGCTCTTACGCCAGCGCGGTCGAGCTGAGGGTGGCGTACAGCGGATACCGGTCGGCGATCGCTGCCGTCCGCTCGCTCAGCTCCGCCCGCCGGTCCTCGAACTCCCCCGGCGCCAGCGCGCTCGCGAGGATCTGACCGACCTCGACGAAGTCCTCGTGCTGCAGACCGCGCGTGGCTAGCGCCGGGGTGCCGATCCGCAGCCCGGAGGTGACCATCGGCGGGCGCGGATCGAACGGGACCGCGTTGCGGTTGACCGTGATCCCGATCGAGTGCAGGCGATCCTCGGCCTGGCGGCCGTCGAGCTCGGAGTCGCGCAGATCGCACAGCACCAGGTGCACGTCGGTTCCGCCGCTCAGCACGCTGACGCCGCCGCCGGCGCCCAACAGCGCCTCACCGACCGCGCGGGCGCCGTCGAGCGTCCGCCGCTGACGCTCCCGGAAGGCCTCCGACATCGCGATCCGCAGCGCCACCGCCTTGGCCGCGATCACGTGCTCCAGCGGCCCGCCCTGCTGCCCCGGGAAGACCGCCGAGTTGATCTGCTTGGCGTACTGCTCCCGGCACAGGATCATCCCCGAGCGGGGGCCACCCAGCGTCTTGTGCACGGTCGTCGTGACGACATCGGCGTACGGCACCGGATTCGGATGCAGCCCGGCTGCCACCAGCCCCGCGAAGTGCGCCATGTCGACCACCAGGTAGGCGCCGACCTCATCGGCGATCTCCCGGAAGCGGGGGAAGTCCAGCTGACGTGGATACGCCGACCAGCCGGCGATGATCAGCTTCGGCCGATGCTCGCGCGCCAGTCGGGCGACCTCATCCATGTCGATCACCGAGCTGTCGCGATCGACCCCGTAGGCGACGATCTCGTACAGCCGCCCGGACACGTTCAGCCTCATCCCATGGGTGAGATGACCGCCGTGCGCCAGCTCCAGCCCCATCAGCGTGTCGCCCGGCTGCAACAGCGCGTGATACACGCTCGCGTTCGCCTGGGCGCCCGCGTGCGGCTGGACGTTGGCGTGCTCGGCGCCAAACAGCTCCTTCGCCCGGTCGATCGCCAGCTGCTCGGCGATGTCGACGTACTCGCAGCCGCCGTAGTAGCGCTTGCCGGGGTAGCCCTCAGCGTACTTATTGGTCAGCACCGAGCCCTGACACTCCAGCACCGAGACCGGCACGAAGTTCTCCGAGGCGATCATCTCCAGCGTCCGCTGCTGGCGCTCCAGCTCCAGCCCAAGCGCCTCCGCGATCTCAGGATCGACCTCGGAAACGGGCAGGTTGAAGAAATCCGACGGCAGCTCGACGCTCATCAAGCGGCGACGATACCAGCGTCCGCCGCCACGAGCGCTCGGGACGGTTCGAGCACGCCCGCGCCGACGGACGCGATCGGATCACGCCCGCCAGGCTGACACTTGCTCGCGCTCGGATGGATCCGCCACGATGACGGCCAGGCTCCCACGCTCCCACACGAGCTCCGCCGAGAATCCGGCGTCGATCAGCCAGCGGAGCTGATCGGCAACGCTGCTCGGCTTGTCGTAACCCGGCGTCAGCGAGATCATCGGCGCATCCGGATCGACCGGGAGCACGCAGTCGCCCAACACGAAGCGGCCGCCCGGCCCGAGCGCGCGCCGCACCCGGGCGAACAGGTCCGCCTTCTCGTCCGGCGCCAGGTGATGCACGCACAGCGCGCTGGCGACGAGGTCGAAGGCCCCTTCCGGCAGGGGATCCTGGAGTCGTCCCAGCCGAAGCTCGACCCGCTCGCCGGGCAGCCTGCGGGTCGCCTCGGCGAGCATCGCCTGACTCTCGTCGACCCCTACCAGGCGGCTCTCGCCGAAGCGCTCGAGCAGCCGCAGCGCGGTCTCGCCCGTCCCCGTCCCCAGCTCGAGGATGCGCCGCGCGCCTTGCTCCCCACAGGCCACGACGACCGCGTCCTGGAACTCCTCGTAGCCAGGGATGTCCTGCTGGATCATCTCCTGGTAGGTGTCGGGGTGGAAGTGGAACTGGTCTCCGAGTGCGGCTGCCAGCTCCGCCCCCTCGACGGCGCCCGAACGGATCACTCGCCAGCCCTCGCCCCGCTCGTACCCACGTAGGTCGACGACGGTCGAGGCGGTGCCGGGCAGCTCGCCACCATCGACGACCAGGTCGACCGCCGTGCGGAGTGCCTCGGGGACGTCCTCCAGACGTCGAGCGGCTGGACGATCCGCGATGTTGGCGCTCGACTGCATCACCGGCACGCGTGCGCCCGCCAGCTCCGGAACCGACACGACCCGGAGGCCGAGCGTGTCCGGGTCGTCGCCGCAGGCGAGCGGGAACAGCCGCTCGGGATTGGGCAGCAGCAGGGTGACGCCGCCGGGCATGAGATAATTGATTGCTGTGCGCGTGCGGGGCCCGAAGGCTAGGAGCGTCGCCAGAGCGGCGTCGAGCTCGAAGAACATCACCGCCGAGGCCTTCGCCGGCGGGCGCTGCTTGAGCCCGTACAGACGGGCGATTGCCGCTCGGTTGCCGGGATCGCAGGCGAGCCCGTAGACGGTGTCAGAGGGGAACAGCGCGACCCCGCCATCGGCGACGCAGCGCTCGAACCGCTCCGTCTGCCCGCGGCGTACGCTCATCGCGCCCGACGTTACTCGATCGCCGTAGGCCAGACCCCGGAACCGGCGCCCACGGCCAGGCTCACCGCCGGCCGATCAGCACGCGCTCGATCCCGGCGAGGTCGCACCGGCGCTCGACCGAGCCGAACCCGGCGGCGAGCAGCAGCTGCTCGACCGCGCGGGCCTGGCCCTCGCCGACCTCCAGCGCCAGCATCGCCACCGTCGGCCG
>JASHQV010000049.1 GCA_030038955.1 Solirubrobacteraceae bacterium | reverse complement strand
CCCAGATAGTCGCCGACGATCTCGGCCTGGACGTCATCCAGGTCTCGTTCGACCAAGTCGACATCACCGACGCAAACGACGTCGTGCGCTCACAAGCGGATGCGATCCGAGCCAGCTGCACGCGCCACGGGCTCGTGATCGACTCGACGTTCACCGGCCTTGGTGCCTACTCCGCCAACATGTTGCTGGACCCACGTGACGCTGTCCGCCACCACTGGGAAGACTGGTTCAGGGGCGCGATCGAGTTCACCGCGGCGGTTGGGGCGCCCGTCACCGGTGGTCACGTCGGCGCGTTCGCCGTGCGAGACTGGCGCGAAGCGGAGCGCCGTCGCGCCGGATGGACCCGGCTGCAGCACGCATTGAACCGCCTGGCCGCCCATGCCAGCTTACAAGGGCTGACCGGCTTCTACGTGGAGGCGATGGCGTGTGAGCGCGAGCCTTCGACAATGGAGGAGATCGACGCCCTGCTCACAGCAGGCGACGCCGAACACGTCCCCGTCCAGCTCTGCCTGGATCTCGGCCACCAGTGCGCGCCTGGAGGCACTGCCCGGGATCACGATCCCTACGCATGGCTCGAGCGCTACGCCAGTAGCGTCGGCGTCATCCACCTGCAGCAGAGTGACGCGGACGGCGACCATCATTGGCCGTTTACCGAGGAGCACAATGCGACCGGCCGGATCGACGCTGGTCGCGTGCTCGAGGCGCTCGCCGAAGCCGGCGACCGGACGGTGACGATGCTGTTCGAGATCATCCCGCCGTTCGAGCAGGATGATGAGCTGGTGCTCGAGGAGCTACGGGCCTCTGTCCGCCACTGGCAGGCAGCGCTCGGCATGCTGTGAGCGGGCCGACACAGCACAGCGACCTCTCCGAGCTGCTGGAGCTCGCGCGCGTCGCTGTCAGCAGTGTCACTGTCATTCACCGCGCTCGCCTGAGCGACCCAAGCTACGGGGTGTCAACGAAGTCGAGCGCCACCGATTTCGTCACCGATACCGACTGGACCGCAGAGGCAACGATCATCGACGCGCTCGCACATGCGCGGCCGCACGACGCGATCCTCTCCGAGGAGACGGTCAGCATCGAGGGCACGACTGGCGTCCGCTGGATTGTTGATCCGCTCGATGGCACCACCAACTTCATTCGCGGGTACCCCTCATTCGGTTGTTCGATCGCGGCGGAGGTCAACGGCGCTGCCGTCGTCGGCGCCGTGGGTGACTCGATTCGTGGCCTCATCTACGATGGCATCAAGGGAGGTTCAGCGCAGTGCGATGGCCAGGCCATCTCAATCGACCGGCCACCTCCGAGCCTCGGTGAGGCGATTGTCGCAACCGGCTTCTCCTATGACGCCGGGCAACGCCAAGCACAGGGACGGGCGATGGCGGTGATCCTCCCGCGGGTCGCTGACATCCGCCGCAGCGGCTCGGCTGCACTCGACCTCTGCCGCCTCGCGGCTGGGCATATCGACGCCTATTTCGAGCTTGACCTCGCGCCTTGGGACTACGCAGCGGGCCTGCTGATCGCGCGCGCAGCGGGCGCCCAGGCGGCGGAGCTCCCGGCTCCCCACGGCCAGGGTCCAGCGGTGGTCGCAGCACATCCTCAGATATTCGACGACCTGATCACGTTGCTGGAGGAGGCAGGGGCCCTCAGTGGCTGAGCCCTGCTGCGCAGGCGTCCAGCCACGCGCCGCCGGTATCAGTCCATGAACGAACCACCGTTGACGGCCAATGCCTCGCCGGTAATGAACCCGGCTCCGTCTCCGGCGAGAAACAGCACGCACTTGGCGACATCCATCGGGGTCTCCAGCCGTCGCAGCGGGGTATCGGCGACCCACATCTGACGCACTTCGTCGATCGTGATCCCTCGCAGATCGGCCTCCCAACGGAGCTCACGCTCCTGCATCGAGGTCGCCACATAACCGGGGCAGACGCAGTTGACGCGAATGTTCAACGGCGCGAGCTCAGCCGCCATCGCCTGGGTGAGGCCGACGACCGCGAACTTCGAGGCAACGTAGTGCGCGAGAAACGGAGCGGCGCCGCGCTTGCCCGCCATCGAGGCGGTGTTCACGATCGCGCCGCCGCCATTGCGACCGAGCCGGCGGGCCGCCTCCTGGCCACAAAAGAACACGCCCTTCGCATTGACGTCCATGTTGAGGTCCCAGTCGCGTTCGGTGAGCTCGGCAAACGGACCCATGGTTGAAACGCCGGCGTTGGAGATCCAGGCGTCAAGCTGTCCCAACTCATCCTCCACGTGGTCGGCGGCGGCGGCGATCGAGCTCCGATCGAGCACATCCAGGTGCAGTCCGAGCGTTCCGAGCCGGTCGGCGGTCGCCACCGCGGCTTCCTCGTTGATGTCAGTCACAGCGACCTGGTGGCCCGCGCCGACAAACGCTTCGGCGATCGCGGCGCCGATGCCGGTGGCCGCGCCGGTGACAAGCACGTTCACTCGATTACCTCCTTGAGTGCGGGATAGAGCTCGCGATAGATGCGATAGCCCCTCTCGTACGCTGCATTTGGCTGGGGATCGACGGTGTGGGTGGGACCTATGAAGCGCCTGACCTCATCCCAGCGCGCGAACACGCCGACAGCCTTGCCAGCGACGAATGCGGCGCCCAGCGCCGCTCCGGCCATGCTGCTGATCACCTCCACCGGCAGCTTGATGACGTCGGCGATGATCTGGGTCCACAGCGCCGACCTGGCGCCGCCCTCGCCGACCCGCACATGACGGGTGGGGAGGTCGAGCTCGGCGAACACCTCAACGTGGTGGCGGAAACCGAAGGCGACTGCCTCCAGCAGCGCGCGGTACATGTGGGCGCGTGTGTGACCGAGGTGCATGCCCACGAACGCGCCGCGCGCGTCAGGATCGTTGATCGGCGTCTTCTCGCCGAGGAAGTAGGGCAGCGCGGTGATCCCCTCGGACCCGGGAGCGATCGACGCAGCGGCGGCATCGAGCGCCACGAGCGGCTGGCCGTCGGCGAGCTCGTGCTGGAACCAACGCAGCAGGCTGCCACTTGTCGCCATGCACCCGTTCGGCATGTACATGCCCGGGATCACGTGCAGATCTAGGAACAGGCGCTCGTCGAACAGTGGCGTTGAGGAGGACATCAAGATGTCGCCGGCGCCACCGATCTTGATCAGCATCTGCCCGTCCTCCAGCAGGCCTGCGGCGAATGCGGCAGCGACGTGATCGGCCGCACCGCCGGCTACCCGAACGCCGGCCGGCAGACCTGTCGCGGCGGCGGCATCGTCCGTGACCCTGCCTGCGATGTCCGTCGGCCTCCGCACGTCTGGCAACACCGATGCCTCGACACCGGCGGCGCTCAGCACGTCGGTCGCCCAAGAGCGGGTCGTGAGATCGTAGAGCCCGCTCTCCACCGCCCAGTTGTCCTCGACCCCGGGAGCGGCAGTGAGGCGCGTGATGATGAAGTCGTAGGAGCCTTGCACGAGCTTTGCCTGGCGGTAGACCTCCGGCTCGTGCCGAGCGAGCCACATCAGCTTCGGGGCGATCGACTGCTGCGTGATCGCCGAGCCTGTCCGCTTGAGTATCGCGTCCGCCGGCAGCATCGACCGGAGCTCCGCGATCTCCTCACTCGCGCGCGCGTCGTTCTGTTGGATCGATGGCCGCAATGACTCGCCGTGCGCGTCGGTGAGAACCGCACAGGGGACCATGCCGGTGACGCCGACACATGTGATCTCGTGACCGGGCACGAGCTCGCGGGCGATCTCGCACACGTTTGACCACCACAGGTTCGGATCCTCCTCGGCCCAGGTCGCCTGCCGACTCTCAAGTCGCGACTCGCGCTCGGCTTCGGCGACGACGCCATCCTCAGGGTCCAGCAGCACTGCCTTTGTCGACGTCGTGCCAATGTCGATCCCGAGTAGAACACTCATGTTCGCTGGCTCCGACTCGCGCAGGTCATCGAGCCTCACGGACGGTGACGCGCTGCACATCAAGGACCAGTTCGCCGCTTCTCAATCGTCGCGCGGTGTGTTCGTCGAAGATCTGTTCGAGGGTGAGCTGTGCAGGCGTAGCGCCGAGCTGGGCGACCCGCAGTGCCTGGCGCGCAGCCTTCTCCAGGAGCACCGCGATGAGCAGGGCATCATCCAGATCGGGTCCGACTGCGATCGCTCCGTGGCGGGCCATCAGCGCACAGTTGCCGCTCTCGCCAAGGACCTCGACCATGTTCAGCCCGAGTTCTTGGGAGGCCACGATGCCGAATTTTGCGCACGGCACCGGCCCGAACCCCAGGCGCGTGTAGGCGTCGATCGTCAGCGTCGGGATCGGTAGCTCAGCCGCAGCGAACACCTGTGAGTCCTCAGCATGCGAGTGGACGATGGCGTTGACGTCGGGCCGGGCCTCATAGATCTTGAGATGCATCGGGATCTCAACGGTCGGCTCCGTGTAGGACTCGGCGACCGGCTCGCCGTCGGGCTTGATGATCGCGACGTCCTCGGCCCGGGTATGCGCCCAGGAACGGATTGGCCACGTGGGAGAGGGCGCAGGCAGCGCGTAGATCAGTCCCGCGTCGCGGTCGAAGACGCTCACGTCACCGGAGTCCAACCCGGTCGTCAGCCCGTCAGCGCACATCTGGACGGCTGCGGCTGCGACCTGCTTGCGCAGATAAGGGTCGGCTCGATGCATGACCTCACCACCGATCAAAGTCCACCGTGCTAACTATACAAGTTTCTGTTTGAATCAAACAGAAAAATGCGCGCTAACTGCGCGAGGGATAGCTCTGTTCAGCTCCGGCTTGACTGCAGCCGAGCCCCGCACTGGACGCCTGCACCGGCCTCCGGCCGCGTCACACTGCACGTTGGCGCTCGACCTGCTGCGTCGCGTCTGGAGGGGTCCATGTCCTCTCCTGCTCGTCGACGGTATGCGCACATGGTGGCAAGTGACCATCACCTTTGATGCGCGGAGACATCCGCTGTGCACAGCAGGTCTTCGCCGAACCCAAGCCGTGCTGGAAGCTTGCTCTGCAGTGTCCAATCTGTCCCGAGCTGGCAGCATGGCTACCACGGCAAGTTCGAGCAGACTGGATCGATCCGGGCCGTCACGAAGATGGCTGTAGGCAGCCGGCATCGCCCCACGTGGCGGCCAGCCTCTGATCCGGCGCGAACCTTCGGTCTGGCGGCGGAACGCGGATCATCTGCGCCCCGCGGGTAGCTCGGCTAGCGCACCTTGAAGTGGGTCTCGCCGGTGTTCTCCTCGCTCGAGTACGCCGACTCGCTCTCGCCAGAGGAGGCGGGACACGCGTCGGCGGGCCTCGTCGCGGTAGGCGGCTCGCAGGTGCGCGTTCGCTGCAGGTAGACGATCACGTCATATCGCCCCTTGCACCAGCCACGCCGCGGCGGATGTAGGGCGATCGTTTCGACCTCGCCCTGACTGCCGCTCGCGATCGGCGCGGGCTGCGGCGGTGTGCACGATATCCGCGCGTGAGCGGGGCGCGAGATCTTCGGGCGATAGCTCGTCTCCTCCGTGCTGGTGCGGCCGGGAGCCTGTGCAAGCGTGAACGAGAGCTTGAATTTCGAGTGTCTGCCGCCGGTGTGTGGCTTCACGTGCGGGTGCGTCTGCTGGCCAGTCGGCGTCTGGCCGGCGCCGGCGAGCGCCCCGGGCGAGCCGAGCCCGAAGGTTGCGCCCGCTGCGATCACCACGGTCAGGAGCATCGTCCGCCGAGGGCCCATCGCGCTCGAAGCTAGCACGCACTTCCGCAAGCGACCGCCGTATCTGTAGCAGGCGAGGATTTAGCGCGGCTTCGTCGAGCGCCGGTAGGTTCGCATGGTCCGAGATGCAGGACGGAATCAGGGAAGGACGTTGCCGTCAATGACTCGTCGGGGCTCCGTCGCGCGTCTGCCTGCTGCGCAGACACCGGGGCCAGTGCCCTTCGGGCCTGGCTCGATCGTGTGGGAGGACTTTGGGGACCTGCTGGTGCTCTCCACGACTCTGGGGGCGTTCATGCTGCAGGTGATGCACCCGGCGATCTCCGCCGGCGTCGATGACTTCTCGACGTTCCGAGCCGACCCGTTCGGACGGCTGGTGCGCTCACTGGATTCCGTGATGCTGTGGGTCTATGGAGGGCCGGCCGCGCTGGATGAGGGACGACGCCTGATCGAGTTGCACAAGCCGATCAAGGGAACGGATGCCGCCGGCGATCGCTACCGCGCGCTCGACCCGGACACCTACGCCTGGGTGCACGCGACCGCGTTCGTCACCTCGGTCATCACCCATCCGCTCGTCAAAGCGCGCGCGATGACCGAGTCAGAGCAGGAAGCGCTGTACGAAGAGATGCTGCAACTGGGTGACATCCTGCGCATCCCGCGGCAGGTGATGCCCGCGACCGTGCCCGAATACTGGAGCTACTACCACACGATGGTGCGCGACACGCTCGAGCGCACGGTGGTCGCCGAGGACGTCCTACGACTCACGGCTTCGCCGCTACTGCCGCTGCTGCCGCGGTCGTTGCAGGCGCTCGTGTGGCCGCAGCGCAGGCTGGTGGGCCATCTCGCCTACCTTCTGCTCGGGGCAGGACTGACGGCGGACGCCCGCGAGAAGCTCAGACTCACCTGGACTCGCGCACACGACGCACAAGTTCGGGGCCTGATGTCGATCGCCCGTCCGATCCACGCAAGGCTCCCGGAACGCATGCGCTACGCACCGATCGCGTACCACGCCCGCCAACACGGCAAGGCCATCCAGGAGATCCGGGCCCGTGCCGCTAGCGCGCAACCTGTGACGCTCAGGAGAGCGTGACCACCCGCTCACAGGCCGCGATCACCTCCTCGTCGCTCGAGGCGATGACGACGACGGCGCCGCGCCGGGCCTCGGCAGCGAGCAGCTCGAGCACGACCTCGCGCCAGTGCAGGTCGAGTGCCGAGGTGGGCTCGTCCGCGAGGATCACATCTGGGCGACCGGCGAGGGCGCGAGCGACAGCGACGCGCTGGCGCTGCCCGCCGGAAAGCGCGTCGACGTGCTGCGCGGTGTGCGATCCCAGCCCCAGCGCCGTCAGGGTCGCGGTTACTGTCGCGGCGATCTCGGCTTTTGGCAGCCCTCGTGCCTGGAGCGGCAGCGCGACTGTCTCCTGTGCGCTCAGCATTGGCAGCAGGCACAGGTTCTGGAATACGAGCCCGATCGAGGCGTCCTTCCACAGCATCCGCGGTTGACCATCTATGAGCAACCGGCCGCCTTCGAGGGGGAGCAGGCCAGCGAGCAGGTGCAGCAGCGTCGTCTGCCCCGAACCGGAGCGGCCGGTCACTCCGAGCAGCTCGCCGGCGTGAACGACGAGATCGAGACCGCCCAGGATCGATCCACCGTGGCCTGCCGCGGTGATGCCTTGGGCGTCGATCTTGGTGATGCTCATCGTTCGCCGGATGGCTGCTCGGGACTAAGCGCGTCCCGCTCGGATTGCGAGTCATCCTGCGGCGTCTCGCCGCGCAGCTCGACGCCGGCGGCGCTCAGGCTGATCCGAAGCAGGGTGCCGGCGGGATAGCGTGCGAGCACCTCCGCCGGGAGCTGGACGGCGCCGTCGCGACCGACGACCGCGAAGC
>JASHQV010000449.1 GCA_030038955.1 Solirubrobacteraceae bacterium | reverse complement strand
CGACCACCGGGGTGGCGGCCCAGCTCGTACGCGGGCTCGACCTGTCCGCCCGTGGAAGCCTCCGCCTCTCGCTCGCGCTCCCGCTCGCGGCGGCGCTCGCCGGACTGCTCGCATGGCCGCCCGCCCGTGCCGGCATCGACCGGCGGGCAAGCGCGCGGCGGCCACGATCGAGTCTCGTCGCGCGCGGCCTCGCGCTGCAGCTGCCGGATGTGCTGCTGGTCGCGGCGCTGGCCACGCTCGCGCCGCTGGCACCGGTGATTCTCGTCCATGCGTTTCGCTTCTCGGCCGCCGCCGTCGGCGCTGTCTCGGGCGCCCTGGCCGGCGCCAAGATCGTCGGCAGCCTGACCGCCGAGCGAACGAGCCGCCGACTCGGCCGCCGATGGTCGGTGACGACGATGCTGATCGGTGGCGCCGCCTGCACGCTGCTGCTCGCTCCGGTGCGAGTGCCCGCGCTGTTCCTCGTGCTGCTGTTCGTGGCGGTGCTCGCGATCGCGGGCGCCTGGCCGGTGGTCGTCGAGGCCGCGCTCGCGCGCATCGAGCCGAGCGAGCGGCATGAGATGGTCGTCGCCTGGAACATCCGCGAGTACACGGTGATCGCGATCGCAACGGTCGCCGGTGGCTGGTTGATCGGCAACCTCGCCGGGCTCGCGTGGCTGTTCGTCCTGGCTAGCGGTCTGCTTGCCGCATCCGCCATGATCTCGCACGCCGTGCTGCGACGTCCGGTTCGGGCCGTGAGGATCGCGGTCGCGGCGGACGCGCGCCATGGATGCAGCTGACGGCACCTGGCCGCCGCCGACTCGTCAGATCCTGCCACTAACTCCGGCGTGAGCCCTGACACCCAGGCCACGTCCGGACTTGACATCCGGGCCGCGCCATGAGAAAAATCCTTCCGCAGGTTCCACCTGCTGAACGCTGTTCCGCCGGTGGAACAGCGAGCGAGTGGAGCATGAGCATAGTCGATTCACAGCCACGCGACCGCCACCGCGGCGGCTCGTCGGGCGTTTCGGCGGTTCTGGATGTGCTAGAGGCGATCGGCAACCGCGGCCCGGCCACGCTGGCCGAGCTCGCACGCGAGACCGGCGTGGCGAAGAGCACGCTGCACCGGGTGTGCTCGATGATGAACGACCGCGGCTGGATCGCCCGCGACCCTCGCACCGGCCGCCTCGAGCTGGGTTCGCGTGGTGCCTGGCTGTCCCGCGTAATGCCGACGACCTCGGCGCTGACCGCAAGCTTCTACGAGGTCGCGCACGGGCTCGTCGCGCGGTACAACGAGACGACGTGCCTGACCGTGCTCGATGGGCGTGAGAGCCTGTTCGTGGCCAAGGAGGAGACATCCCATTCGGTTCGTCTCGTGACCACCGTCGGCAGCCGCCTGCCCGCGTTCGCGTCGGCCTCGGGCCGGGTGATGCTCGCCGACCTCACTGACGCGGAGGTCGCCGCTCTGTACGCCGGCTGCGAGCTCGTGACTCCCACCGGCCGGCGCCTGGCGGGCGTCGCCGAGCTGCGGCGCATCCTCCAGACGACCCGCCGGCGCGGCTACGGCGAGAACATCGACGAGACTGCGCTCGGGCTGCATTGCATCGCGGCCTCGGTCGGCCCGCCCGGGAACGTCGCGGCGGCGATCACGATGTGCGTGCCGACGGGCCGCATGAGCGCCGGCCGCCGGCGCGAGATGGTGCCGGACCTGCTAGCGGCCGCGGGCGCGCTGTCGAGCACCGTTCGACCTCCGGAATCGCATCGATCCTCGCATACCCACGCGCGCGGCGAGCCTCCGTCGGCACGCGCGTATGGTGCGCGCGACGAGCCCACGCGGCTGGACCGTCGCAGGACAACGAACACACATCCGCTCGAATTGAATAAGAGAGGTGAGTAAGTGAAGCGTACGCAGACAGACCTCGACCGCCTCCGGAGCGGGCGCACCGAGCTGGAGAACCACTACATCGACGAGCTGGCGGCCGGACGGCTGAGCCGCCGCGAGTTCATCCGCCGTGGCAGCACGATCGGGCTCTCGGCGCCGGCGCTGGCGGCGATCCTGGCGGCGTGCGGCTCGTCGTCCACGAAGCCGTCGAAGACCACGGCCGCGCCGACGGCCAAGCGCGGCGGCACGCTGCGGGTGGCTCAGCAGACGCCCGCCGGTGCGATCAACCCGCTCACGATCGACGACGCCGGCGGGCTGTGCATGCTGCAGCAGACCGGCGAGTTCCTCGCACTCGACAACAACATGAAGCTGCAGCTGCAGCCGATGCTGGCGACCAGCTGGAAGCCAAACTCAGATGCGAGCGTGTGGACATTCACGCTGCGGTCGGGCGTCACCTTCAGTGATGGCTCGCCGATGACCGCGGACGACGTCGTCTACACCTTCCAGCAGCTTGCCGACCCAAAGAACGCGTCCAACGCACTCTCGACGTTCCAGGGCATCCTCGCCGCCGCCGGTGTTCAGAAGGTCGACTCGAGCACCGTCGCCTTCCACCTCGAGACACCGGTCGGCAGCTTCCCGTACCTGATCTCGTCCGACAACTACAACGCGATCATCGTCAAGAACGGCACCGACTTCTCCAAGTGGCAGAGCACATTCCTCGGCACTGGGCCGTTCAAGCTGCAGAGCTACACGCAGAACCTCGGCGCGACGTTCGTGCCCAACCCGAGCTACTGGGGCACGAAGCCGCTGCTCACCTCGACCGAGTTCAAGTTCTACTCGAGCCAGCAGCCCCAGATCCTGGCGCTGGAAGGCGGCGACGTCGACGCGATCGTCCAACTCGTGCCGTACGGCGCCGAGTCACTGTTGCACAGCACGTCCTACAGGATCATCAAGCTGGTGTCGTCCAACCACCGCGAGCTGTCGATGCGCACCGACATGGCACCGTTCACGGACCCGCGCGTGCGCCAAGCGGTCGCGTACACGCTCAACCGCCCCGAGATGGTCTCGGCGCTGCTGTATGGCTACGGCGGGGTCGCGAACGACTACCCGTTCTTCCCGCGCTTCGCGTCGACCGACACGAGCGTGCCCCAGCGCACGCAGAACATCGCCAAAGCCAAGCAGCTGCTGACCGCGGCGGGGCACCCGAAAGGCTTCAGCGCACCGCTGTACACCGAGGTCTACCAGGAGATTCCCGAGCTGGCGCAGGTGATCAAGGCGGACGCCGCGAAGGCCGGGATCACGATCAACCTGAACATCCTGCCGCAGTCCGAGTACTACGGCAAGGCGACGTTCGGCAACTCCGACTGGTTGGACGGCGAGATGAGCCTGGTCGACTACGGCGACCGCGGCGTCCCGACCGTGTTCCTGGAGGCGCCACTGACCTCGAGCGGGCCGTGGAACGCAGCGCGCTTCAAGAACAAGACCTACGACGGCCTGGTGAAGCAGTTCGTCGCCGCCATCGACCTGCAGACCCAGCGCAAGCTCGCCGGACGGATCGAGACGCTGCTGCTCCAGGAGACGCCGATCATCATCCCGTACTGGATCAACGGGGTGACGGCGTCGACGCCGAGCGTAGGCGGGCTCAACCCGACCTCGATCTCGCAGATGTTCCTCGGCCAGGCGTACAAGAGCTAGTGTCGTGACCCTCTCCCTGCCGGTTGATCGCGGATCGCCGCCGCGCCGATCGTCGCCGCAGCGACGGTCGCTCGGCGGCGTCACCGTGCAGCCTCAACCGGGATGATCGCGTTCGTCCTCAAGCGGCTCGGTCTGGCGATCATCACGCTCTGGATCCTGAGCGTGATCGTGTTCGCCGCCGCCCAGGTGTTCCCCGGCGACCCGGCGCGGTCGATCCTGGGGCCGCTGGCAGCGCCGAGCGCGGTGGCCGCGCTGAACCACCAGCTCGGAGTCGACCGGCCGCTGCTGGACCAGTACTGGCGGTGGATCAGCCGCTTCGTGCAGGGCCACCCCGGCACCTCCTACCAGTACCAGTCGGCGATCGGCCCGATCCTGTTGAGCGCGCTGGGGCGGTCGCTGAAGCTGGGGACGTTTGCGTTCGTGATCGTGGTGCCGCTGGGAATCGGCGGCGGCGTCGTGGCAGCGCTGAACGCGGGCAAGCCGATCGACCGGGTGATCAGCGTGCTGGGGCTTTCAGCGACGGTCGTGCCGGAGTTCGTCTCGGGGATCATCCTGATCCTGCTGTTCGGGATCGGCCTGCATCTGCTGCCGATCTCGGCCACGGCACCCCCGGGCTCTGGGTTCTTCACGTCCTTGAAGTATCTGATCATGCCAGCGATCCCGCTGGTGTTCATCCTGTTCGGCTACATCGCGCGGATGGCGCGGGCGGGGACGATCGAGGCGCTGTCGTCCGATTACACGCGCACGGCGGTGCTGAAGGGGCTCACGCGGGGCGTCGTCGTGCGCAAGCACGTGCTCCGCAACTCGCTTTTGCCGACGATCACGGTGATCGCTACGCAGACCGGCTATCTGATCGGTGGGCTCGTGGTGGTGGAGACGCTGTTCCGCTATCCGGGGATCGGCTCACTCGTGGCGACGGCGGCAACGAACAAGGACTTTCCGATGCTGGAGGCGGGGGTGTTGACGATCGGGATCGTGTACATGGTCGCGACGCTGCTGGCTGACGTTCTGTTCTCGGTCCTGGATCCGCGGATTCGGCTGGCGGGGGCGGGGCAGGCATGAGCGTCGGCGCGACCGACCCGCAGATCGCCGCGCGAATCGAGCCGGGTGCGATCGCGGGCGGTCGTGGCGAGCGCCTGTCGGAGTTGTTGCGAGCGCTGACGCACCAGAAGCTGTTCCTGGTCGGTTCCGTGATCCTGCTGTGGTGGATCGTGGCGGCGATCTTCGGCGGGCTGATCGCGCCTTACAGCCCGTATGCGCAGAACCTCGCGGCGATCAACCTGCCACCGTCGGGAGCGCACCTGTTCGGTACCGACAGCCTCGGGCGTGACATGTTCTCGCGGGTGATCGCGGGCTCGCGAGACATTCTCATCATCGCGCCGCTGGCGACGCTGATCGGGACGGTCGTGGGTGCTGCGCTGGGGCTCGCGATGGGGTATCTGCGCGGGATCTTCGACGACATCGTCTCGCGCTTCGTCGAGGCGCTCCTGGCGCTGCCGCTGGTCGTCACCGGACTGATCGCGATCTTCGCATTCGGTCGCTCGAACACGACGCTGATCATTGTCATCGGGCTGGTGTTCGCGCCGCTGATCGCGCGCACCGTGCGCGCGGCTGTGATCTCAGAGCGCGAGCTCGACTACATCGCCGCCGCGCGGCTGCGCGGAGAGCACGCCGGCTACATGATGTTCGTCGAGATCCTGCCCAACGTGCTGGCGCCGATCGTGGTCGAGTTCACCGTGCGCCTGGGGTACGCGATCTTCGCAGTGGCGACGCTGTCATTTCTGGGCTTCGGGGTGCAGCCACCCTCGCCGGATTGGGGGCTGGAGATCGCCTCCAACTATGGGCTGGTGGCATCGGGCTACTGGTGGGAGGTGCTGTTCGACGCGCTCGCGATCGCTTCGCTGGTGGTGTCGGTGAACTTGATCTCCGACGCGCTCGAGGCGGTGTTGGAGCGATGAGCGCGACGGCGGAGGCGGCGGCTCGGGCGACCGCTACCGCGGCGCTCCAGGTCGACGGCGTGGAGGTGCGCTATCGCGTGCGCGGGCGCGAGCTGCCGGTGCTGCGCGATGTCTCCTTCCAGGTCGCGCGCGGGGAGTCCTATGGGCTGGTCGGCGAGTCCGGCTGCGGCAAGTCGACGATGGCGCTGGCGATCGTGCGTTATCTCACCTCGAACGGTCGGGTGAGCGCGGGGCGGATCACGGTGGACGGGCGGGACGTCCTGGCGATGGACCGGCGGGCGCTGCGCGACTATCGGGCGCGCACGGTGTCGATGGTCTACCAGGAGCCGGGCAGGGCGCTGAATCCGACGATCCGTGTAGGCAGACAGGTGGCGGAGGTGTTCGAGCTGCGCGGGGATCGACGGCGCCAGGCGCTGTCCCGCGCGCAGGAGATGCTCGAGCGGGTGCGGATCGCCGACCCGGAGTCGGTGATGGGCCGCTACCCGCATCAGCTCTCGGGCGGGATGCTGCAGCGCTGCGTGATCGCGATGGCGCTGGCGGCCAGACCGTCGTTGTTGATTCTCGATGAGCCGACGACGGCGCTCGATGCGACCGTCGAGGCCGAGGTGCTGGAGTTGATCACGGCGCTGCGCGCGGAGCTTGCGACGTCGCTCTTGTTCATCAGCCACAACCTTGGGGTGATCGCGAAGATGTGCGACCGCGTCGGCGTGCTGTACGCGGGCGAGCTGGTCGAGGAGGGGCCGGCGCAGGAGCTGTTCTCAGATCCGTGCCACCCCTACACGGTCAGGCTGCTGCGCTGCATCCCGCGGCGCGACACGGTCAAGACGAGGCGGCTGCTGGATCCGATCCCGGGCTTCTTGCCGGATCCGGGCACGCGGCCGGAGGGTTGCATCTTCGCGCCGCGCTGCGCGCTGGTGCAGCCGCGCTGCCGTTCGGAGTCGCCGCCCGCCTATGAGGCGGGCGCGGGTCGCCGCGCACGCTGCCACTACTACGAGCAGGCGCGCGCGCTGCCGGACAGCGCGCAGGGCGAGCCGAAGCCGGCGTATACGCGGACGGACGGCGAGCGGCCGCTGCTGCGCGCCGTCAGCGTGGCCAAGACCTTCCACCAGGCCGGCCACAAGGTGCACGGTCTGGTTGGCGTCGACCTGGAGCTGTACGCCGGTGAGACGCTTGGCCTGGTGGGCGAGACGGGCAGCGGCAAGACGACGCTGGCACGGGTTCTGCTCGGGCTCACGACCCCCGACCCCGGCGCCCGGATCGAGCTCGACGGCCGGCCGCTGGCGGCACTTGCGCAGCGGCGACCGAGCGCAGACAAGAAGGCGCTCCAGATCGTCTTCCAGAACCCCGACGCGGCGCTCAACCGTCGCCACTCGGTCGCCCACCTGATCTCCCGTGTACTCGCCAAGCTCGGCGGCTACAGTGGTGCGGCGCTGCGTCAGCGGCTGCTGTCGCTGGCTGCCCAGGTCAAGCTTGCCGAACGCTACCTGCCGATGCGTCCCGCGCGGCTGTCGGGAGGGCTGAAGCAGCGCGTCGCGATCGCGCGCGCGTTCGCGGGCAATCCGCAGCTGGTCGTCTGCGACGAGCCGACGTCGGCGCTGGATGTCTCGGTGCAGGCCGCGATCCTCAATCTCCTGTGCGACCTACAGCAGAGCGAGCGGGTCGCGTACCTGTTCATCAGTCACGACCTCGGCGTCGTGCGCTACCTGTCTGACCGGATCGCCGTGATGTATCTCGGGAGGCTGATGGAGCTCGGCCCTGCCGAGCGCGTGTTTGCCGGCCCGCATCACCCCTACACCGAGGCGCTGCTCTCAGCGGTGCCGGCAATCGACGGTGCCCGCCGCGAGCGGATCAAGCTCGAGGGAGAGATCCCCAGCGCCGCCAATCCGCCGTCCGGGTGCCCGTTCCAGACACGCTGCCACCGCAAGATCGGCACGATCTGCGAGCAGGTCGAGCCGCCGCTGGCCGAGGCCGAGCCCGGCCACCAGATCCGCTGCCACTTGCCGTTCCAGGAGCTGGGCCGCGAGCCTGCGGCTGCGGCCGCCGTCCCCACTGACGTGCAGGATGGCTGAGGCGGTCGTGCTGCGACGGCCCGGCCGGCCGGTAGCGGTCGAGCCCGTGGCGCTCGCGGAGCCGCGCGCCGGCGAGGTGCGGGTGCGGATGGCGGCCGCCGGCGTCTGTCACTCCGACCTGCTGCTGGCGGAGGGAAAGCTCGGCGAGGCCCGCTGGCCGATCGTCCTCGGCCACGAGGGTGCCGGCGTCGTCGAGGCGCTCGGACCGGACGTGACCGGGATCGAGGCCGGTCAGCGCGTGGTGCTGTGCATGATCCCCTCCTGCGGTGCCTGCCGCCCGTGCCGCGAGGGCCGGCGAACACTGTGCGAGCCGGTCGCGACGGCGTCTCTCGCCGGCACCCTGCTCGACGGCAGCACGCGGCTGCGCGGCAGCGACGGCGAGCCGCTGCAGCATGGGCTGCTGCTCGCCTGCCTCGCGAGTGACACGGTCGTGCCGGCGGCGAGCGCGATCCCGGTGCCCGACACGGTGCCGTTGTGGCAGGCGGCGCTGCTCGGCTGCGCGGCCGTCACCGGCTTTGGCGCGGTCGCCGGCGCCGGCGTGCGCACCGGGCAGAGCGTGGCCGTGATCGGCTGCGGTGGCGTCGGCCTCCAGGTGATCGCCGCGGCGCGGCTGGCGGGCGCCGCGCCAATCATCGTGCTCGACCGCCAGGCTGCCAAGCGTGAGCTCGCGCTGGCTCGCGGAGCGAGCCACTTCCTCGCCGTCGGCGATCACGGCGCGTCCGATGCAGACGGGCTCGGATCGCTGCAGGCGCAGGTCGCGCAGATCGTCGGCGGTGGCGTCGAGCACTGCTTCGAGGTCGTCGGCGCGGCGGCGACGATCCGCTTGGCGTTCGCGCTGCTGCGCGGCGGTGGCCGGGCGACGGTCGTCGGCCTGGCAGGGCGCGGCGTCGAGGTCTCGCTACCCGCAATCGAATTCCTCTCGGAGAAGACGCTCGCTGGCTGCTACTACGGCTCTGGCGACGCACGCGGCTCGCTCGAGCGGCTGCTCGCGCTCACCGTCGATGACCGGCTCGCGCTGGAGCAGGTCGTCTCGCACTTCATCGCGCTCGAAGACAGCAGCGTCAACGGCGCGTTCGCGCGGCTGCGGGCGGGCGAGGGCGCGCGCACGGTCGTGTTGATCGACGAGCAGCTGGCCGGGAGGAGCCTGTGACCACGGAGCGCTCGCCGCACGGGCCCGGCCGCGACACGCCCGCGCTCGACGATCTCGACGGACGCGTCGGCGAGGGCTGGGGCGGCGCCCCCGGCGCCAACGGCAGTCACGTCAACGTGGTGATCGGCCGGCGCGGCACGCCAACGGCGGCGACGCTGCTATCCGCATTCACCTCCCCCGCTCCCGGCCACATGCCGATTCTCGTCGTGGTCGGCGAGGACCAGGCGCACTACGAGCCGGTGTGGCCGCCGACGATCATGGTCAACAAGGCGACCGTCACGCAACCGCTGCACGAGCAGCTCACCTGGGGCGCGGCGCAGCTCGGGATCGCCCAGGGCATGCTCGACGCCGTCGCCGACGGCCTGCTGGAGCCGACCGGCGAGCTCGTCGTGCTCGTCTGCGTGTGGGTCGACCCGGCCGCGAGCGACGAGACCGCCGTGCGCAAGGCGAACCGCGAGGCGGTCCGGCGAGCGGTCGCCACGGCGGTCCTCGGCCGCGATTCGGAGGCCGCGCGCCGGCTCGTCGAACGGCGCGACGAGCTGACGAGCCCGTTCTACGAAGGGCAGTAAGGCCGATGAAGATCACGGCGATCCGGGTCCAGCGGCTGCGCAGCGAGCTCGCGCCTCCGTTCCACGCAGCCTGGGATCCCGTGCCTCGGCGCGCGTTCGAGGCGTCGATCGTTCGCGTCGAGACCGACGCCGGGCTCGTCGGGATCGCCAGCGGCGACACGATGACGGGGTTCGAGGAGTTCGAGCATCTGTTCGTCGGCAAGGACCCACACGCGCTCGCGCTGCACGCGCGCACGCTCGCGACGATCGCCTTCCACGCGGGTCGCTACTGGCCGGTCGAGGCGGCGCTCTGGGACCTGGTCGGCCGCGAGCTCGGCACGCCGATCGCGACGATCCTCGGCGGCGGCTGCCAGCGGCTGCCGGCGTACGCCTCGTGGGGCGAGCTGCGTCCCGCCGGTCAGCGGGCTGACGACGCCCGCGCCCTGGTCGAGCGAGGCTTCCGCGCGGTCAAGATCCGGATCGCCCGCGATCGCGTCGAGCAGGGCGTGGCCGCCGTCGCCGCCGTACGCGAGGCGGTCGGGAAGCGGCTCGACATCATCGTCGACCTCAATCAGTGGTGGCGGATGGCGGGTGACATCGAGCGTGGCGCCGGACCGGTCGACGCCAGGCGGACGCTCGAGCGCCTGCGCGAGCACGAGGTGATCTGGGTGGAGGAGCCGCTCGACGGAGACGACCTCAGCGGGATGCGCGCGTTGCGCCAGAGCACCGGCGTGCGGATCGGTGGCGGCGAGATGGCGCGCACGTTCGCCGAGCTGCGGGCGGCGCTCGGCGCCGACGCGCTCGACGTCTACCAGCCGGATGCCGTGCTGACGCTGGGGGTCGGCGGCGCGCGCACCCTGGGCGAGCTCGTGCTGCGCGCCAACCGCTGGTTCACGCCCCACACGTGGACCAACGGGATCGGGCTGCTGGTCAACCTCCACGTCTGCGCCGGCGTCGGCGGCGGGCCGTACCTGGAGTTCCCCTACGACCCGCCCGGATGGACGCCGGAGCGGCGCGACTTCATGCTGGCCGCGCCGGTCGCGGTGGATGCCGATGGGATGGTTCGCGTGCCCGAGGCGCCCGGGCTGGGAGTCGAGCTCGACGAGGATGCCGTGGCCTTCCACGCCGCCGCATGGCAGCGGCATCACCGATGAGTGGTGCTCGCGTGAAGCGCGTCGGCTTCATCGGGCTGGGCAACATGGGTGGACCGATGTGCTCGCACCTGCTCGCGGCCGGATTCGAGGTCAGCGCTTACGATCTCGACGCGGCGGCGCTCGCGCGCCTGCGCGACGCCGGCGCCCGCGCGGCGACATCCGCCCGGGACTGCGCCCGGCAGGCCGAGGCGCTGATCACGATGCTGCCGGCGCCACCGCAGGTCGAGGAGGTGCTGCTCGGCACGGACGGCGTGATCGCGGCGCTCGAACCCCGAGCGCTCGTGATCGAGATGAGCACGAGCTCGCTCGCGGTCGGGCGCCGCGCGCGCGAGGCCGCGAGCGCGCGCGGGATCGATCTGCTCGACGCGCCCGTGGCCGGCCAGTCGATTGGGGCACGGGCGGGGACGCTCGCGATCTACGTCGGCGGCGAGCAGCACGCGTTCGAGCGCGCGCGCCCGTTGCTGGAGGCGATCGGAGATCCGCAGCGGATCTTCCACGTCGGCGGCGCTGGCGCCGGCTACACCGTCAAGCTGCTGCTCAACCTGCTGTGGTTCATCGAGTCTGTCGCCGCCGGCGAGGTGCTGACGGTCGGCGTTCGCGCCGGGGTGTCGCTGGAGCAGCTGCACGCCGCGCTGGTCGGCTCGCCGGCCAACTCCAACTTCCTCGAGCACGACGTGCGCTCGGTCCTTGACCACGGCGACTACGACGAGGCGTTCCCGATGCGGCTGGTGACCAAGGATCTCGGGCTCGCCGTCGAGCTTGCCCGTGACGTCGGGATGCCGGTCGAGCTGACCGCACTCGTCGAGCAGATCCACCGCCGCGCCCGCGCACGCTACGGCGACGACGCCGGGGAGATCAGCGCGATCCGTCTGTATGAGGAGCTCGCGGGAGTCGAGCTGCGACTGGACCGATGATCGCTCTCGACGGCCGCAGCCTCGTGCCCCGCGATGTCGCATCCGTCGCGCGGCACGGCGAGCAGGTCGAGCTCGCACCCGCAGCGCGAGCCCGCAACGACGCGGCGCGCGCGACGCTCGCGGAGCTGGTCGCCGGTGGCACCAAGCTGTACGGCGTGAGCACCGGCGTCGGCGCGCTCCGCGGCCGTGCGATCCCCGCCGCCGAGCGCGAGCGCTTCCAGTGGAACCTGCTGCGCAGCCACGCGGCCAGCGCGGGACGTCCGCTCGCAGCCGAGCTCGTGCGTGCGGGGATGGTCGTGCGCGCGAACCAGCTCGGCGCGGGTGGCGCCGGCGTCACCGGCGAGCTGCTGGACGCGCTGATCGCGAGTCTCAACGCAGACGTGGTGCCGTTCACGCGGGAGCTCGGCTCGCTCGGGACCGGCGACCTCGCGGGACTGGCGGAGATCGCGCTGGCGCTGCTCGGAGAGGGCCGCATGTGGCGCGAGGGCAAGCTGATCGCTGCGCCGGCTCCCGCGCGACCGGTACGGCTCGGCCTGCGCGACGCGCTCGGCTTCATCAGCT
>JASHQV010000448.1 GCA_030038955.1 Solirubrobacteraceae bacterium | reverse complement strand
TGCGCGCGTGGCCGCTGGAGGTCGTCCAGATCGCGCTGGTCGGCCACTCGATGGGTGGGCTGGTGGCGCGGAGCGCCTGCCACTACGGCTGCGACAGCGGCTGGTGCGCGAAGCTCACAGACGTGTTCACGCTGGGCGCGCCGCACCTCGGGGCGCCGCTCGAGCAGCGCGCCCACGCGGTCGCCTGCGCGCTCGCGCGGGTGCCCGAGACGCGCCCCGTGGCGAACGCGATCAATGCCCGCAGCGCCGGGGTCAAGGACTGCGGCGAGGGCTACCTGACCGACGAGTGCTGGGCCGGCCAGGACCCAGAGGCGTTCTTCCGGTCAGCCGCCCGGGAGATCCCGTTCCAGCCACACGCCAACCACTACTTCGTCTCGGCCAGCCTGACGCGGGATCCCGATCACCCGATCGGCCGCCACCTCGGCGATCTGCTGGTGCTGCACGCGAGCGCCTGGGGCAGGCGGCGGCGCGGCGAGCGGCTGCGCTTTCCGATCGACCACTACCGCCACTACGGGGGCGCCACGCACTTCGACCTGCTCGGGCACCCGGCGATCGCCGATCAGCTCGTGAGCTGGCTGGCGCCGCGCAAGCCGGTTGCGGCCTGAGGATCCCGTCACTCGACATATAGGATCGTTGCGTGCCCCTGCCACTCAAGCCGCCGCTCGAGCCCCAGCTGGCGCGCGGCAGGGCGGAGCTGCCGGACGGCGAGGAGTGGGTGTACGAGCCGAAGTACGACGGCTTCCGCGCGATCGTGTTCGTCGACGCCGGCGACGTCACGATCCAGTCGCGGAGCGGCAAGCCGCTGGGGCGCTACTTCCCTGAGCTGCGCTTCCCGAGCGGGCGCTACGTGCTCGATGGAGAGGTCGTGATCGACGATCTCGTCGATCACGACCTCCAGGACTTCGGCGCGCTGCAGCAGCGGATCCATCCGGCCGCCTCGCGGATCGCGCTGCTGGCCGAGCAGACGCCGGCACGCTACGTCGCCTTCGACCTGCTGGCCGACGGCGACGAGTCGCTCCTGGAGCTACCCCAGGGCGAGCGCCGCGCCCGCCTCGAGGCGCTGCAGCTGGAGGGCATCTCGCTCACCCCGATCGTGTCCGACGTGGCTACGGCCGAGCCGTGGCTGGCGCGTGGCGAGGGCGTCGTCGCCAAGGATCGGGGCGCGCCGTACCGGCCGGGGCAGCGCGTCGGGATGGTCAAGGTCAAGCGCGTGCGCACGATCGACGCGGTCGTCGCCGGCTACCGGCCGGGCAAGGACGCGGGCACGGTCGGATCATTGATCCTCGGCCTCTACGACGACGTCGGTCAGCTCCACGTCGTCGGCCACTCCTCGGGCCTGCGTGCGGGCGAGAAGCGCGCGCTGGTCGACCGGCTGGCGCCGTACGAGACCGGCGAGCGCGGGCGCGGTGACCCGAGCCGGTGGAAGAGCGACCGCGAGCTCGAGTGGGTCTCGCTGCGCCCGGAGCTGGTCGTTGAGGTGACGTTCGACCACGTCTCCGGTGGGCGCATCCGGCACGGCACGAGGATCCTGCGCTGGCGCGAGGACAAGCGGCCGCGCGAGTGCCGCCTCGAGCAGATGCAAGCCTGACCTGTGGCCGCCCAGGCTGGCAGCTCAGACGCGGCTGATTGCGTGGGCGCGGCCCGGCGGCGCGCCCGGATCATGGCTTGCGCGCGCGGCTCGGCTGCACGCGCGGTGGCTCGCCCGGCATCTTCGGGAAGTTCGGCGGCCACGGCGCGTCCGGCAGGCCGCTGTCCTCGTCGCGCTGGGCCTGCGCCAGCAGCTGCTCGAGCGAGCCGGGGTGGTCGTGCATGTGCTCGCTCGGATCGCCGTGCTGCCGAATCCGCTCGGGCACCGTGTCGAGTCGCAGCTCGCCGGCCTCGACGTCGGGGACCTCGTCCCACTGAAGCGGAGTCGACACGCGGGCGTCGGCGGTGGCGCGGACACTGTAGGCGGAGGCGACGGTGCGGTCGCGCGCATTCTGGTTGTAGTCGATGAACACGCCGTGGCGCTGCTCCTTCCACCACGCGGTCGTCGCCCGCTGTGGCGCGCGGCGCTCGGCTTCGCGGGCCAGCGCGACCGCCGCGCGACGGACCGCGATGAAGTCGTGCACCGGCTCGATTGGGACAGTTATGTGGATTCCGCGCGAGCCACTGGTCTTGGCGAAGCCACTCAGCCCGTAGTCGCCGAGCAGCTCGCGGACGAGCAGCGCGAGCTGGCGCACGTCGTCCCAGCTTGCATCCGCCGCGGGGTCGAGGTCGACGCGCAGCTCGTCGGCGTGGTCGAGGTCTGGCAGCTTCGCCTGCCACGGGTTCCAGTCGATCACCCCGAGGTTGACGCCCCACACGAGGTGCGCCGCATCGTCGGCCACCAGCATCCGCGCGGGACGTCCGCTCGGGAACCTCACCGTTGTGGTCTGAAGCCAGCCGGGCGCGGAGCTGGGGATCCGCTTCTGGAAGAACGGCGGCTTGGCGGCGCCGTCGACGAACCGCTTCAGCGAGGTGGGGCGGCCGCGCAGGTGGCGCAGTGCCGGCTCGGCCACCGTCAGGTAGTAGTGGACGAGGTCGAGCTTCGTGTGACCGGCCTCCGGGAAGAACAGCTTTCCCGGGTTCGACACCTTCAGCTCGCGTCCGGCTGCCTCGATCGTCGTGTAGTTGGTGGGGCTCACGCCAGAATTATCGACGTCTTTGACGGCGTCCAGACGCGCCCCTGGCACCGCCTGACAGGATGACGCCCGATGACGATCGCGGGCATTCCCGAGCAGGTGCTGGTAGCGCCGGACAGCTTCAAGGGCACGTTCACCGCGTCCGAGGTCGGTGAGGCGATCGCGCGCGGGCTGCGCGCGGCCGGGCGCGCGGCGGCGGTGATGCCGGTCGCGGACGGTGGCGAGGGGACGCTGTCGGTGCTGATCGAGCCGCTCGCGCTGCAGCTGGTGCCGGTGGCGGTCAGCGATCCGCTGGGACGGCCGATCGAGGCGGCGTTCGGGCTCGGCGATGGGATCGCCGTGGTCGAGACCGCGGCGGCCAGCGGGCTCGGGCTGGTCGCCGAAGGTGAACGCGACGCGATCTGCGCAAGCACGCGCGGCACCGGCGAGCTAATCGCCGCCGCCGCGCGCGCGGGAGCGAGGCGGATCCTGGTGGCGGTCGGCGGCAGCGCTACCACCGACGGCGGTCGCGGCGCCCTGCAGGCAATCCGCGAGGCGGGCGGACTCGGCGACGCGCGCCTCGTCGTGCTGTGCGATGTGCGCACGCCCTTCGAGGACGCCGCCCGCGTGTTCGGGCCGCAGAAGGGCGCCTCGCCGGATCAGGTCTCGCGGCTGAGCCGGCGGCTGGGGCAGCTGGCGCGCTCCTACGCGCGCGACCCCCGCGGGCTGCCGTTCACCGGCGCGGCCGGCGGCCTCTCGGGCGG
>JASHQV010000447.1 GCA_030038955.1 Solirubrobacteraceae bacterium | reverse complement strand
CTGCTGTGCGGCCAGGAAGCGGACGAGAGCTTGGGCCACTGTCAGCTCAGGCACGTGAGGCCTCCGGCGGAAGCGCGCTGGAGCTGAGCACCGACTCGATCTCCGGGAGCGTGCCGAAGTCATCGGCACAGGCCAGCCGCGATGCGGCCAGCGCGCCGGCAGCGTTGGCAAGCGCCAGCGTGCGCTCGAGCGTCCAGCCACGCACCAGCCCGTGCGCCAGCGTGCCGCCGAACGCATCGCCGGCACCGAGGCCATTGACTACGTCCAATCGGATCGGCGACACCTCGATCACCTGATCCGCCGTCGCGGCTAGCACCCCCTCGCCACCGCGCTTGACGATCGCCAGCTGTGCGCCGAGCTCCAGCAACGCGGCCGCCGCCCGCCGCGGATCGCGCTCACCCACGGCCACCTCGACCTCGTCTTGATTGCCGACCGCCACGGTGACATGCGGCAGGGCGCGACGCACCCAGACCGCCGCCTCCTGGGGGGATGCCCAGAAGATCGGTCGGTAATCAAGGTCGAGCACGGTGTGCGGGCGATGATCGCGCTCGTCGAGCAGCCCGAGCAGCGTCGAGCGGCTTGGCTCGTCGGACAACCCCGTCCCGGTGAGCCAGAACAGCGAGGCGTCGCGCACCGCGGCGTGATCGAAGTCCCGTGACGTGAGGTTCATGTCGGGCGCCTTCGGCTCGCGGTAGAACAACAACGGGAAGTCGTCGGGTGGGTGCAGCTCGCAGAACACGATCGGCGTACGCAGCTTCGGATCGACCTCCACCCAGCGTGCATCGACGCCGAAGTCCTCGAGCGCTCGGCGGATGAACGGCCCGAAGCCGTCATCTCCAACCTTCGTGACCACCGCCACCGTCGAACCGAGCCGGGCCGCCTGCACGGCCACGTTCGTGGCGCTGCCGCCCAGGTACTTCGCGAACGTGCTCACGTTGGCCAGCGCGACCCCGGACTGCTGGGGATAGAGGTCGACCCCGACCCGCCCGGTGGCAATCACGTCAAACCGTGGCATTCGCGATCACGTCGGCGACCTCCAGCCAGCGCTCCTCCCTGGCGGCCTGCTCGATCGCCGTGCACACGGCCTGAACCTCCAACCCCGCCGCGAGGTCTGGAGTCCACTTCCCGTGAGGCCATCCCTGGAGGAGGTCAGCAGCCTGGTTGACGAAGCTCGCGCCGTAGCCGATCCCCTGCCCGATCGGCCACCACCCCGCGGTCTCGGGGTGCGAGGCATGCTCGGCACGAAGCCGGCGCATCCCGTACAGGTGGGAAGAGTCGCGGACGTCCCCGTACCACAGCTCGTTGAGCCGCGCGTAGTCGAATCGCAGCGTCCCGTCGGTGCCGTTGACCTCGACCACGAAGTCGCAGGGGCGGCAGGGCGCGATCTTGGCGGTCTCGAGCACGCCGACGGCGCCCGAGCGAAACCGCAGCAGCGCCGCGCTGGCGTCTTCCACGTCGACCTCGGCGCTGGCTCCAGACTTGGGATCGCGACGCGCGCTCACATACGTCTTCGACTGCGCCGCCACGGCCACCACCTCGCCGACCATCCAGCCTGCAAGGTCGATCAGATGCGCTCCCAGATCCGCGATCGTGCTGGCCCCCAGGGTGCGGCGGAAGCGCCAGTCAAAGGGGATCTCTGGATCGAGAAACTCGTCAGACAGCCACGTTCCACGCCACAGCCGCGGCTCCCCGATCCGGCCCTCGTCGATCATCTGCTTCATCAGCGACACAGCCGGCAGGCGCCGGTAGTTGAACCCGATCGCGTTCGGGACGCCGGCGGCGTTCACGGCATCGACGGCACGGCGGGCGTCGGCATAGTCGGCCGCCAGGGGCTTCTCGCAGATCACCGCCTTCCCGGCCACGGCGGCCGCCGCCACGATCTCCGCATGCGTGCCGGGCGGAGTGCAGATGTCGACGATCTCGACTTCGGGCGCCTCGACCAGTGCCCGCCAGTCGCCGACAGCCCGCTTCACCCCGTAGCTGCGCGCGGCCTGCGCGACCGCCGCCCGGTTGCGACCGCTGATCACGCAAAGCCTGGGCCGACAGGCAAGCGGACGAACGTGCGGCGCCAGCGTGTATCCGTAGCAGTGGGCCTTGCCCATCATGCCGTAGCCGACGATGCCGATGCCGACCACCGGCGGAGCATCGCGTGGCGCCGACGCCGACGCCATCAGACGCCGTGGTTGGCTCGGCCGGCGGCTGCGCCCAGGGCTTCAGCGGCGAGCGCGGCGACGTTCAGCGCGGCCACCGCATCGGGACCCTCCGCACCGGCACAGCGCTCGCCTCGCACCGCCCGAGCGAACGCCTCGACCTGCTCCACCATGCACGCGCGGTACAGCTGGTCCCCGGCCGTGTCCCACATGAACGGAACCCGGGCATATCCGTCGGTCCCCCAGATCTCCAGCCAGCAGGAGTCCATGTGGGGGAAGCGTCGCCCGAGCGAGATCGTGACCGCAGCTCCCCCCGAGAGCTGGCCGAGCAGCACACAGCAATCCGGATCGGCGGCCGGCCGGGCGACGCTGGTCGGTCCCGCGGCTGCGCCTGCCAGCCAACTGAACTCCTCCCCCACCAGCCAGCGTGCCTGGTCGAACTCGTGCACGCCCATGTCGACGCTGATGCCGCCGCTGTGCGTCCGGAAACGCTCGGAGGGCAAGTCGTGGTCCCACTGCATGCAGCTCAGCTGGCAGATGCTGCCGAGCTGCCCGCTGGAGATCCGCTGCCTGAGGTCGCGGAGCTCCGGAACGAAGCGACGCCAGTAACCCACCTGCAGAAGCACTCCAGCATCGGCGGCCGCTCGCGTCGCCGCGTCAGCCTGTTCGGCGCGGACGCCGACCGGCTTCTCGCACAGCATCGGCACGCGGGCATCCGCGAGCAGCGCAACCAGCTCTAGGTGGCGATCGGAGGGAGCCGCGATCAGCGCTGCGTCGGGACGATCGCGGTCGAGCAGCAGCTCGACGGTCTCGTAGGTCCGGATGCCCTCGGCGACAAGCCCGGCACGCACATTCCCGAGCGGTTCCACGACACCGACCAACTCGACCTCGCGCGAGCTGCGAAGCGCCCCGAGGTGCACGCGGCCCATCCGTCCGGCGCCAATCAGGGCGATCCGCACGTGATCAGAGCCCATGGACGCGGAGGTACTCGCGGTTCCGGCGCTGGTCGTCAGCGGGCGCCGTTGGATTGACCGGATCGGGGAGAACGTCCTGCTCCACCACGAGCCACCCGGAGTAGCCGATCTCATCGAGCGACTTCAGCACACGCTCGATCTCGATGTCACCGTCGCCGAGGGCGCAGAACGCCCGGCGCCGCCAGATCTCCTCGACCGGAGCCGCCTCGGCGACGATCTCGTGGAGACGGTCGAGCCGAGCGTCCTTGAGGTGCACGTGGTTGATTCGAGCTGACCAGTCGCGCACGGCCGCGACCGGATCTCCACGACCGAGGAGCAGATGCCCCGTGTCGAGGCAGAGGCCGACGTCGCTGACCTCGAGCAGGCGCTCGATCTCCCACTGAGCTTCGATGTAGGTGGCCGTGTGATGGTGGAAGGTTGGCTCGTAGCCACGCTGGCGGCAACGCTCGACGGCTCTCGCCAGACTTTCGGCAAAGCGCGCCCAGGCGGCATCGTCCAAGCCGACGCGGTGGTCGAGCGCGGCACGGCCGGGGTAGCGTGAGCGGACGGACGAGCCGGCGTCGGCGAGCGTAGGCTTCGGCGCCAGACCGGAGCCGTCCACCGAGTCGAACACGTCCAGCAGCGCGTCGAGGCGAGCGAGCGCCGATGCGAACGCCTCCGGCTCGCTGAACGGAAGCTCCAGGTAACCGCCCGCCAAGCTCAGCTGGTGAGCCGCGAGACGCGCACGCAAGCTCGAGCTGTCACCCAGGTAGCCAACTGGACCGAGATCGATCCCGGAGTAGTCCGCCTCCTCTACCCAGTCCAGCAGCGTCAGCGGATCGGGAACGTCAGGATCGATCCCCACGGTGATCTCAAACGCTCCGTAGCTGACCGGTGCGTTGGCGATCACCATGC
>JASHQV010000048.1 GCA_030038955.1 Solirubrobacteraceae bacterium | reverse complement strand
CGGCGATCACGCGCCGGCCGGCCGGCGCTGCGCCCGCGTCGAGCAGTCTATTCACCCGGCGACTTCTCAACCTTGAACTTGCCGCGGTGGTAGCGCGGCCCGAGGAGCTGGTATCGCCCATCTGACCTGCACGTCGAGCGATGAACCGCCGGTGGCTCGAGGTCCACTACCTGGAGCTGTTCTGCGGTCTCGGCCGTCTCTGGGACGAGGCGCTGCCGGGGAAGTCTCGAGCTCGCCCATCCAGGCACTCACTCTCGACAAGCCATTCGACCGATACGTGTTCTCGGATTGCTCATCCGACTGCGTGAAGGCGTTGCGAACACGCATCACCCGGCTCGGCTCCGGCGACCCAGAGCTCCCGAAATGGATGGTCGATGGGCGGCCGCACGGGGACGAGTGCCAGCAGCTGTAGGCGGGGGTTTACTCGTCGTTGTAGCGAAAGATGCCGCTCCAGCTGACGAGGCAACTGCCCACGGCTCCGAACTACGAGACCTCAATGGGCACGGGGTCGTAGCCGTGAGGAAAGCGTGGCGGAGGTTGGGCAGCGTTACCCACGCCACGAACAGGGCAAGCAGGAGCAAGAGCCATCCGAGTGCGACCCAGAAAGCCCAACCGGGCATCCGGACGGTTACTGAGTTCTCGAGTGGAGGCGGCGGGGTGGCTCGGGCGCAAGCGCTAACACGCCGCAAGCATCCCCGGGATGCCGGATGGAGACGTCGGAGCTTGTGCGCCGTAGATGCATGCAGGATCGCCGCATCACCCCTAACGTTGCCATGGTGTGTGCCGAATTGTCGGAGGAGATGAGCGGGGCCAGCCGCCTTGCGCTGGCGCATGTGGCGGCACGGGCGGCTCGTGAGCGGCCGCGGCATCTCGCGCGCATCGAGAGTGTCCTTGCCTCCGCGAACGTTCAGGCGTCGGCCGAACACGTGCTGAATGCGGCGAGCCGGGCTGACGCGCTGACATTGAACTTCCACCCGGACCGTCTGCTGGCGGACGGCCGGTCGGTGGCGCGGGCGCTTTGCGACGAAGGGGTGTACCGCAGCCAGTTCGAGACGGGGGTCTCCAACGGAGGGCTCACCGCGTATCCCGACGGTGACCGGGATGTGTGGGAGCGCACCTTGTTCGCGGGTGCCTACCAGCAGCGTGGGGTGAAGGTTGGCGCGCGTCCGAAGTACGGCGGTCTGAACCTCATGAACTATCTGAACGGAGCCTGTCCGCGCTTCGGGTCGTGCCATCTGCGGCTGTCGCGCGGAGCGAGCAAGCGGACGACGTTCCTCTTTGGTGACAGTGCTGGCGGGTCAGCGGACCTCGGGCTCATCGGCGATTTCGCACCTGTGCTGGCTCCGTTGCTTGAGTCCGCTGCGGCTGGCGAGGGTGCGTTGGGGCGCCCCGGGGTCAGCCTGCAGACGTTTGTGAGCGGGTTACTGCGCGGTGACCACACTCGGCGGCGAGGAGCCTTTGCGCCGGCGGTTACGCATGCGCTGAACGACTACATCGAGGCGCAGGTCCACGGAGAGGTCAACCTAGCTCGCGACGTGGAGGCCGTCGCCATCGACGCGGCGTTCCGCGAAACCGAAACGGGCGAGTTGCTGCTCGCTTCCTCACGGCGGCACGGCTTCGAGGTTGAGTGGCATGCGGGGTTGCAGCTGAGACTGGCAGAGATACCTCTGACCGCTCCGGAAGCATCGGGGAGGCCGTTGATGCGCTGGCAGGAGTTTTGCGCGGACGGCCGGGCCTATAAGCTCGCGCAACGCGTCGCCGACGAGCAGACCTCAGCTGCCCGTCTTGACGCTGTGAACATCGGCCAAGCCGCCGTCAGCGTCGTGCGTGAGCCCGAGCGGTGGAGGGACTGGGGCGCTGCGGAACAGGTCCTCGTCCACCTCAAGGACCTGTGGCTCATGCTCGTAGCCCACGGCGGCCTTTTGGATGTTGATGATGGGGGCTTGGGTGGCTCAGGCGACGACCGTGCCAGCAACTGACTGGGAAGTCTGCGGCCCGCCGGATATGGCCGCGCTGCTGACAGCTGTCGACGCGCCCTGGTGGATTGCAGTGGGTAGCCGGCTGACCTCTTCTTGGATGCACACACGGCCGTGGTCAGCGTCCCCGGCACGACGCACGCCTCGGGCAGCGCCACGACATCGGGGACCGGCGCGACCAGGGCAGCGTTGGCGGCCGCGAACGCGGTCAGGCCTCGACGCGATCGACACCATTGCGGGCGCTGAACGTGGGACGATGATCTACGGCAGCGAAACTCCACGCAGGCCGTCTGCTCGTCAGTAAGCGGCAACCCGTCGCCAACCGCTGATTGGAGTCACTGTGGTTGATCCTGCATCGTCAGGCGTTGATCTGGGCGGAGCAGTCTTGGCAAGGCGCGTCGGATCACTTGGGCCGAGGCCACGCAGCCAGCCGCGATCATGACTCCGAGCGCAGGCCATAGCCAGATCGTGCCGATCGTGAGGATGCTGGTGACGATTGTTGCGCCGACAGCGGTTTGTAGGCCGTTGCCAAGCGAGAAGATTGAGAGGTACTTGCCGCGGTGGCGTTCGTCGGCGAGCTCGAGGCTCACGCTCCACTCACCGGCGGAGACCAGGATCTCGGTTGCCGTCAATGACACTAGGCCGAGCACGAGTAGCAGAATCGCCAGGGCTTCCCCGGTGTAGTGTGCGAGGAGGTACGCACCTGCGGCCATGCACATCGCGGCAGCGGCTCGGCGGTAGGCGTTTGGCGTGTCTGCGAGTTGGCGTATCCCGGCGGTCGCGCGGACCTGGAACAGCACGACAACGACCGTGTTCAACGTGTACAGGGCCCCGGCCATCGCTGCCGGCGCATCGGTGTGGAACACGATCCAAAGCGGGAGCGCCACGACCAGCGCGGTCTGGTTGGTATGAGCGAAGAAATCGAGTGCGGCGAGCACGAGGTACCGCCGATCCCGCAGAACGAGCAAGTACCCGCTCTTGTCCGTGGTCTCCAGGTCATGAGCGCGCTGCCGAACATGCGCGGCCGGGAGCCCTGTGACGAGGACGATCGCGACCAGGTAGCTGGCCGCGTCTGTGAAGATCACTACTAAATAGGCGTCGCCGCCGACCGCGAGCGCGGCGGTTGCCAGCAGACCGCCGATCCCGAAGCCGATGTTGCGTAGCGATCGCTGTAACGACAGCGCCTGCACACGCTGGTGCCCGCTGACAATCTCCGTCAGCACAGCTGTCTTTGCCCAGTTAGTTGACGTCGTTGCCGCGAGCGCGAACGTCGAGGCGATCACGAGCGCACCCCAGCTGCGAACAAGTGCGTAGCTACCGAACGAGGTCGCCTCGACCACCCAGAACAGCAGCAGCGCTGGCTTGGGCCCGAACCGGTCGACGGCCTCGCCGGCAAGCGGGGCCGCACACAGTGCGATCGTGCCGCCAACCCCGAGTGCGAGACCGACGTTTGAGACCGACAGATGCCGGTAAACGGTGAAGTACAGGATCGTGATCGGCCTGAGCAGACCTGACCCGGTGGCGTCGATCAGCAGCGCGGCCCCCCATCGACGCGCGCCGGGGAACTCCACCTGTCCGAATACGAACTGCACCGCGCGAGCCCACCGTACCCTCCGGCGGCTGTCAGAGCGACCCGCGCTCATCTGCTCGTCTGATGGGCGCGTACGCCTGGGTTTCAGTTGTGGCCGAGGATCGGGTGTGGCCGGTAAGGCACCTCCAGCATGGAGATCTCGTCTGCGGTGAGGGTCAGGTCGGAGGCAGCGACTGCGTCATCCAGATGGGCGATGCTGGTCGCGCCCACGATCGGCGCGGCCACAGCCGGCTTGCCGAGCAGCCACGCAAGCGCGATCTGCGCGGGTGATAGGCCACGTCCGGCGGCGACCGCGCGGACCGCGTCGACGACGTCGAAGTCGGTGTCCGTGTACATCTCCTGCGCGAGCGGATCATTGCCGCCACGGACCGTATTCCGCTGCCCGCCGCGGTCGCGGGATCCGCTCAGCAGCCCGCGGGCGAGGGGACTGTAGGGGATCACGCCGACGCCCTGGTCCTGGCACAGGGGGATCATTTCCCGCTCCTCCTCGCGATAGGCCAGGTTGTAGTGGTTCTGCATCGACACGAACCAAGTCCATCCGTGGCTGTCGGCCGTGTGCTGGGCCTTGGCGAACTGCCAGGCGTACATGCTCGATGCCCCGATGTAGCGCGCCTTGCCCGCCTGCACGACCTGATGCAGCGCGGCCATCGTCTCCTCGATCGGGGTCTCATCGTCCCAGCGGTGGATCTGGTACAGGTCCACGTAATCGCTGCCAAGCCGGGTCAGCGACGCGTCGATCGCGGCGAGAATGTGCTCGCGTGAGAGCCCGCTGTCGTTCGGGCCCGGTCCTGTCGGGAAATACACCTTCGTGGCCAGCACGTAGTCCTCACGGCGACCG
>JASHQV010000446.1 GCA_030038955.1 Solirubrobacteraceae bacterium | reverse complement strand
ACACGCGCTCCAGCCACGGCAGCCCCTGGAACGCGTCCGACACGAGTACGACGACGTACTCGGGGCCCCGCTCGCGTTGCGGCGGCGCGCCGCGCTCGTCGGCGACGCGCGCGCCGCCGAGATAGGCGGCCTGAAGCTCCCAGCGATCCGCGACGCGGGCGAGGTAGCGTCGCAGCTCGGCGCGGTTCACGGCTGTGCCGACCACCTCCACAGGAGCCGCATTGTCGCCGCCGAGCCGGTTGGAAGCAAGACGTGCAAACGCGGCGTTAATAGCCGGCGATCGCCGCGACCATCCGTCCCAGCACCGGGACCGCCTGCCAGTTTGCGGGACCGTCGATGAACAGCGCGAACGCCAGCTGCTGGCCGTGGCGTGCCGAGCAGACGCCGGCCAGGTTGGTGACGTTGTTGAGCGTGCCGGTCTTTGCCACGCAGTGCCCCATCGCGGCCGTGTGCACCGCGATCGTCTGGACCGTGCCGCTCTCGCCGACCACCGGCAGGGCGCCCTTCAGCATCCGTCCGACCGGCGTGCCCCAGATCTGGCGCAGCAGCGACACCACCTGCGAGGGCGTCGTGCGGTCGGCGTGGTCGAGTCCCGAGCCGTCGTGGAGCGTCGGGTGCAACCCGTAGTCCGCGAGCACCCGGCCGATCTCGGTCGCGCCCGCGCGGAGCGTCCCACGTCCAAGGAACCGGTAGCCGAGCTGCTTGGCGAACAGGTCGGCGAACAGGTCGTCGGAAGGGACGTCCATCAGCCTCAGCATCGTCAGCAACGGCGGCGAGGCGACGCTGGCCAGCTCGCGGGCCGTCGCCGGCGTGCGCCTGCGGGATCGCGCGGCACGCGCCTCGATGTGCTCGCTGCGCATCGTCCGCACGAGCTGCCGGGCGGCGTACGCAGGGGGTGACCAGCCCCGCGCCGTGGCTCCGTGGTCGAACACCAGCCCGCTCAGCTCACCGCCGTAGTCGGGGAGGTCGGGCCGCCCGTGCGTGGCCGGGCCGCCGGGCCAGGAGTCGAACCGCGAGCCATCCCCGTAGACGTGCCCGGTCACCCGCCGGATGCCGGCGCGCCGAAGCTGGGCGACGAGCGAGCCCACCCGCGCGCCGCGGCCCCCGTACCACGTCTGGACGAACGCGCCGTCGCCGAACGTGGGGTCGCCATCGCCGCGCAGGTACAGGTTCCCGTGCCACACGCCAGCCTTGAGATGGCCGGTCCCGAGCACGTCCGTGTGCAGCCGCGCATCCGGCCCGAGCAACCGCAGCAGCGCCACCGAGGTGTACAGCTTCTCGACCGAGGCCGGCGGCCGTGCCACGTTCGCACGCGCCGCAAACAGCGTCCGCCCGTCGGTCAGGTCGTAGACGAGCGCCCCCGTTCTAGGCCCGGCGCTGCGGAGCGCACCGACCAGCACCGCCTGCAGGTGGCGCAGTGCCGGTGACCGCTGCCGCCCTGGTGGGGCGGCAGCGGAACGGCTACCGCGAGCGGTGACATGATCGCCGCGCGGCTTCGCGCCGCGAGCGCGGGCTCCTCCGGCCAGGGATGCGGTCGGATTGCCGCGCTTACCGGAAACCGCGGGCAGGACCCGCGTCGCCGTCCGCGTCGCCCCGGCACCGCCACATCCGGCCACGATCGTCGCAATCGCGACCGCCGTCACCCCCGCCCGCCGCAGCTCAAGCCGATTCAAGCTCCTCCACCGTGTGGGGTCCGACGCACGCCACCGACAGCTCCTCGGGGATGCCGGCGGCAACCTCACGCACTTCCTTGAAGCTGACGCTGTCGAGCAGCGTGATCAGCGCGTCCGGATCGATCTCCTGATCGAACACGATCGCCTGCTGGGCGGCATGCCGGGCGATCGCGCCGGAGTTCTCGAACGCGATCGCGCGGGCTCCGGCCGCGTAGGCGCGGGCGCGCTCCACCTCCTGCTCGCGCGGGCCCTGTTCGCGCAGCTCGGTGACGATCTCGCGCATCCGGCGGTAGGCCTCCAAGCACTTGCTCGAGTCGAGGCCGGCGCTCAGCTGGATCACGGGAACGTCCGCGTAGGAGTGCGGGAACGAGCTGACCGAGTAGGCCAGGCCGCGTTGCTCGCGAATCTCGTCGAACAGGCGGGACCCCATCGAACCTCCCAGCAGCGTCGAGTAGATCGTCAGCGCCGCCCGCTGGCGAGCGTCCCGCACGTCGATCTGCGGCCTGTAGCTGATCCGCAGGTGTGACTGCGCCGAGTCTCGCTGCTGGACGAGCACGCGCGCCATCGGCGCCGGCGCCGGCTCGAACGGAGCGGGCTCCGGGACCGCCGGGAAGCGGCTGAACAGCTCGTCGACGCGCCCGTTCTGGCCGAGCCCGTCGACGTTGCCGACCGCGAACGCGGCGCCCCGCAGCGGCGACCAGCGTCGGGAGCGGAACGCGATGATCCCGTCTCGGCTGAACGTCTCGGCGAGGTGCTCTGCGGTCCCCAGGACGGGACGCCCCAGCGGGTGGTCGCCGAACACCGCCTCGTCGATCAGGTCCTCGGCCTGCGAGGCCGGCTGGTCGTGCGAGCGGGCGATCTCCTGCACGACGACGCCGCGCTCGCGGTCGAGCTCGTCCGCGTCGAGGCGGGGACGACCGACGAAGTCGCTCAGCAGGTCGGCCGCGTCGATCGCGTACGTGGAGCGCGCAGTGATGTGGAAGGCGACCAGGTCCTGGCTCGTGTAGGCGTTCAGGACCGCGCCATTGCGTTCCGCCGCCTCGTTGACGTCGCGGTAGGTGGAGTACTTCTCGCCGCCCTTGAACACGAGGTGCTCCAGGAAGTGCGCCATCCCGTTCTCCTCGCTCCGCTCGGTGCGCGAGCCCGCGTCGAACGCGACCAGCAGCGTGATCGCCCGAGTCCCCGGGACCGCAATTCGATACAGCGGCAGCCCGTTGGACAGGGTGGAGGTGGTGATTTGCGGCACCTCCGACAAGGTAGCGGTCGCGCGCCTGCAAAGCACGTTGCAGGGGAAGGTCTGACGGACGTGACGGGGACGGGTGTCGCTAGTCTGGCGCGAACCCATGCCTAGATCACAGAGCACCAACCACCGCTGGCGAGCGATCGCCGCCCGTGCCGACACGCCAGGCGTGCCGGCTCGTGAGGCCGCCCGCCCCGGCGCTGAGCGCGCCGCCGGCAGCCCCGCCGCCGTCAACCTCAAGCGCCCTTCGGAGCCGCCGCCCGGCCGCCGCCCGGTGATCGAGTTCCGTGGCGTCTCGATGCGCTACCCGACCGGCGATGTCGGCCTCGACCAGGCCACGTTCGCGATCGATCGCGAGGAGTTCGTGTTCCTCGTCGGTCCCACCGGATCGGGCAAGTCGACGGTGATGCGGCTGCTGATCAAGGAGCTCGAGCCGACCGAGGGACGGATCCGCGTCGCCGGCCGCGAGCTCCACGAGATCCCCCGCAAGCGCGTGCCGTACTTCCGCCGCAACCTCGGCGTCGTCTACCAGGACTTCAAGCTGCTGCCGAACCGCACCGTCTACGACAACGTCGCCTACGCGCTGCAGGTGACCGGCGGCACGCGCAGGGAGATCCGCGCGAAGGTGCCCGACATCCTGCGCCTCACGGGGCTCGCCACGAAGCTGCACAACTACCCGGACCAGCTGTCCGGCGGCGAGCAGCAGCGCGTCTCGATCGCGCGGGCGTTCGTCAACCACCCGCCGCTGCTGCTGGCCGATGAGCCGACCGGCAACGTCGACCCGAACACCAGCATCGACATCATGCGCCTGCTGTACCGGATCAACCGGACCGGCACCACGGTGCTGGTGGCTACCCACGACAACGCGATGGTCGACAAGATGCGCCGCCGTGTGCTCGAGCTCCGCGACGGGCGGATCGTCCGCGACGAGGCGGCTGGCCTGTACGCGCGCGACGAGTCGACCCGCGAGTTCGCCCGCCGCATGCGCTCCACCGGCGAGCGGCCCGACGGCGTCTGAAGGTGGTCGCATGCGTCTAGGGTTCTTCCTCAAGGAGGCGACGCGCGCGATGCGCCGCAGCGCGGCGCCGAGCTTTGCCGCGCTCGCCACGGTGGCGGTGACGCTCGTCGTCGTCGGCGTGTTCATCCCGATCGTGCAGGCGACCCAAGGCGCCGCCAACAGCGTGCGCAGCCGCGTGCTCGTGAACGTGTACATGCAGACGGATGCGACGCCGGCCCAGGAGGCCCGCGTGAAGCGCGAGCTGCAGGCGCTCCCGCACGTCAAGAAGGTGGTGTTCGAGTCGAAGGCGCAGGCCTACAAGCAGTACTACAAGACGGATCCGGCGGCCTTCCAGCTGCTGTCGTCCAACCCGTTGCCCGACACCTTCCACGTCTATCCGACCAACGCCTCCTACGCACTCGCGATCCGCGGCGCACTGACGCCCGGCGGGAAGCCACTCGATCCGGCGATCGCGAGCGTGTCCAACCACCGCAGCGAGACCAAGGAGCTGCTCGAGGTGACCAACCTCGTGACGATCACCGCGGCGCTGCTCAGCGTCCTGCTGACGCTGGCCTCGGTGCTGCTGATCGCCAACACGATCCGCCTGTCGCTGTACGCGCGCCGCCGCGAGGTCGAGGTGATGAAGCTGGTCGGCGCTACCGACTGGTTCATCCGCTGGCCGTTCGTGATCGAGGGAACGGTCGTCGGCGCCGCCGGGGCGCTGGTGGCGATCGGAGTGCTCGGGTTGACGAAGATCGCGCTGCTCGACCCGCTGGCCAACAGCTGGACGCTGATCGCCGCACCCCGGACGATCCCGTTCGTGGCGCTGATCGCGGTCCTGGTCGGCGCCGGGATGGTCGTCTCCGCGCTCGGCTCGGGGATCTCGCTGCGTCGCTACCTACGCGTGTAGAGGCCCGGTGGGGAGCGCCGCCCAGGCGGTCGCGGACTTACCGGGATAGCGCCTTACCTGCGGCGGCTAACCTCAGACGGCAATGTTCTCCTCGCCCGGAAGGTCCCGGCGGATCTGGCCGTACGGAGTGCTCGTCGCCCTCGCGGTGGCGATCGGGCTGTGGTTCGGTGGCCACCCGAGCTGGCTTCCCGGGCCGCTGCGCAGCGCCTTCGTCAGCCAGACGAGCAACGAGCGCCGGGTGCAGCAGGTGCTCGATCTGATCTCCCGCGAGTACTACCGCCGCGTGAACACCACGAAGCTGGTGAACGTCGGGCTGGAGGCTGCGGTCGCCAGCCTCGACGACCCCTACTCGCACTACATCCCGCCCAGCCAGTACCAGTCGTTCGCCAACGAGACCAACCCGCAGGTGAGTGGGATCGGCGTCGAGGTGACTCAGCGCGCCGCCGGCCTCGAGGTGCTCGAGGCGTTTCCAGGCTCGCCGGCCGCTCGCGCCGGCATCCTCAGTGGCGACACGATCACCGCGGTCGGCTCGATATCGCTGAAGGGCCATTCGGCGAGCTACGACTCGGCCTTGATCAAGGGACGCGCGGGCACGGCGGTGACATTGTCCGTCCGCAGCGGCACGTCGGTCCGCCGCGTGCGGATCGTGCGTGCGCAGGTGACCGTTCCCGTGGCTGCCTCGAAGCTGCTGCACTACCGCGGCAAGAAGCTGGGATACCTGGAGTTCACCGCCTTCACCGAGGGCTCGGGCGACCAGCTCCGCGCCCAGGTCGAGAAGATGCTGCGAGCCGGCGCTCAGGGACTGATCCTTGACCTCCGCGACAACGGCGGGGGCCTCTTGGAGGAGGCGATCAAGGTGGCCAGCCTGTTCATCCGCAACGGCACGATCGTCACCACCCGCGGTCGCACCCAGCCGACGACCGTGTACACGGCGCTCGGCCACCCAATCGCGCCGACGATCCCGATGGTCGTGCTCGTCAACCGGGACACCGCCTCCTCCGCCGAGATCGTCACCGGCGCGCTGAAGGATCGTGACCGAGCCAAGGTGGTGGGCACCAACACCTACGGCAAGGGCGTCTTCCAGGAGATCCAGAACCTGCCCGGAGGGGCCGCTCTCGACATCACCGTTGGCGAGTACTTCACGCCCAACGGACAGAACCTCGGCGGCGGCGGCGTCAAGGAGGGGCGCGGGATCGAACCCAACGTGTTCGTCCCCGACAACTCGGCCGCCAGCTTGCTCCGCACGTTGCGGGTGGGCGAGCGCGTACTCGCCTCCGAGATCCGCTGAGGCCTGGCGTGGCCTGCCGCCCAGCCTCCGAGATCGGGTGAGCTCGCACGTGGCGCGCGTCGGTGGCGCTGCCGCCCCCGGCTTGGATGCCGGGGGCGCGCGAGTGGCGGTGATCGAACGCCGCGGCAAGTTCCTCGTCGCCGAGCCGTTCTTCGCGGCCGGGCCGCGCACGGCGGTGAGTCGCGACAGCCGCTATGACGTCGGCGACCTGGTCGTCGTGCGGGTGACTGCGAGCCGGCGCGGTCGCGCCGGCAGTCGCGCCGCAACTGGCGGGGGGCCGCGGGGTGCTCGCGGCGGCGGACGGGTGCAGGTGGTCAGGCGGATCGGGCGACCGGACGTGGCGCGCGACGTGATCGAGGCGCTGATGGTCGACCGCGGGCTGTCCCGCGGGTTCGACCCGGCCGTGTCCCGTGCAGCGCGGATCGCCTCGGAGGCGCCGGTGCGGCCCGGAAGCGACGGAGTCGCGCGCCGCGACCTCCGTGATCTCCCCACGTTCACGGTCGATCCGGTCAGTGCCCGCGACTTTGACGACGCGATCTCGGCCCGTGATGATCCCGACGGCGGCTGGCGGCTGTGGGTGCACATCGCCGACGTGAGCGCCTACGCAAGGCCGCGCTCGCCGGTCGATCGCGAAGCGATGCGCCGTGGCACCAGCGTGTACGTGCCGGGAGCGGTTGAGCCGATGCTGCCGGTCGAGCTGTCGAACGGCGCCTGCTCGTTGACGCCCGGCGAGGACCGGTTTGCGGTCACCGTCGAGCTGCTGGTACGCGACGAGCGGGTCGTCCAGGCGTCGTTCGCGCGCTCGCTGATCCGCTCGGACGTGCGCCTCACCTATGAGCAGGTCGACGAGGTGTTCGCGGGGCGTCGCGCGGCCGAGGATCCCTGGGGAGCGGGCCTCAGCTGCGCCCGGGCGGCGTCGCGAGCGCTGGGCGCGCGCCGGGAGGCCTCCGGCGCGCTCGAGCTCACCTCCGTCGAGCCGGACTTCACGTTCGACCGTGCCGGCAACGTCGTGGCGGTCTCGCCGGTCGCCCAGACCGAGTCGCACCGGCTGATCGAGCATCTGATGATCGCCGCCAACGAGCAGGTCGCGCGGTTCCTCGAGGCGCGGCGCGTGCCGGCGCTGTACCGCGTGCACGAGCGCCCCGACGGCATCGCCGTGGAGCGGCTGATCGAGCAGCTTGCGTCTCTGGGTGTGCCGACGCCACCGGTGCCGGGCGGCGCGCTCACCCCGCAGCAGGCGGCGGACGTGGTGGGGGAGGCCTCGCAGCTGGTGGCGCACTGGGTCGCGGCTCACGGTGGCCGCGGCGCGCTGGCGCTGAGCCGGCTGCTGCTGCGGTCGCTCAAACAGGCCTACTACGACGATCGCAACCGTGGCCACGCGGGCCTGCAGCTGGCCAGCTACTGCCACTTCACCTCGCCGATCCGCCGCTACCCAGACCTGATCTGCCACCGCGCGCTGCTGTCGGCCGTCGCCGGCGACGAGCCGGTGCCGGAGGCATCGTTCGTCGCCGCTGCCGGACCGGAGTGCTCGGAGCGCGAGCGGGAGGCGATGGTGATCGAGCGAGACGCCGACGACGTCGCCAGGTGCTTCTTGCTCGAGCGTGAGGTGGAGTTGCGAAGCGCGCGCACGGGCGCCGCGGAGGCGTCGGTGTTCGAGGGCGAGGTGGTGGGCGTGATCGCGGCCGGGGCGTTCGTCGCGTTCGGCGAGCAGGCCACGTTCGAGGGGCTGCTGCCGGTGCGGCGGATGCGCGACGACTGGTGGGAGCTGAACGAGCAGGGGACGGCGCTGATCGGATCCCGCTCGGGGCGCGCGCTGCGCTTGGGCGACGCGGTCACGGTGACGGTCGACTCGGTCGACGCCCCGCGCGGGCGAGTCGATCTCGTGCCGGCCGGGTTTGCCGATGCTGCCGGCGAGCTCGATTAGGCTCGGACGCAGCGATGGCGAAGGGGAGGAAACGCAAAGCGGCACCCGGCGACGTCGCCACCAACCGGCAGGCGGCCTTCCGGTACAACCTGCTCGAGCGCGTCGAGGCGGGGCTCGTGCTGACCGGCACCGAGGTCAAGTCGCTGCGCGATGGCAACGTCCAGCTGAAGGATGCCTACGCGGTCGTGCGCGACGGCGAGGTGTGGCTGCTCGGGCTGTACATCGCCCCGTACGCGGCCGCCTCGCGTGACAACCACGACCCCGAGCGTCCGCGCAAGCTGCTGCTGCACCGCGGCGAGATTGAGCGGCTGCTCGGGCGCAGCCAGGAGCGCGGCCTGACGATCGTGCCCACGCGGATCTACTTCTCCGGCCCCCGCTCGCGCGCGAAGGTCGAGATCGCGCTGGCCCGCGGCAAGGACCTGTACGACAAGCGCGAGTCGATCCGCAAGCGTGACACCGCACGGGACATCGAGCGCGAGCTGCACGGCTGAAGCGCCGCGCCGGCGAAAGCTGCGCGGATCGTAGGCGCGGCGACTGGCTCGCCGCCGCCGGCTCTCGCGTGGCCGTCGCCGCTACGGGATCGTCCGGGCTAGCGCGGTTGCGTGCATGCCCCCGACGAGCAGCGCGATCAGCCCGATGTAGACGGCGGCGACCAGCAGCCGGTCGACCACCGGCACGCTGTAGTAGGCCTGCTGCTCGGGGCCACCACGCCTGCGCGCCTGCCAGCGCTGGTAGGTGGACAGGCCGCCGAGCACGACGATGATCACGAGCACCGGGTTGGGCGCAATGAACACCAGCGCCAGCAGCCCGGCGAAGCCCGCGAACCACATCCACGGTGCCATCGCGGCCATCGCACGGCCACCGTCGAGCGGGACCACAGGCAGCAGGTTGAACAGGTTCAACAGGAAGCCGGTGTAGGCCAGTGCCTCCCACATGTTGTTGCCGGTCGCGTGCCAGATGAGGATGCAGGCGGCGGCGCCGATGCTCCCCAGCACCGGCCCGGCGAGGCCGACGCGGGCTTCGGCGAGCGCGTCCGCGCCCAGCGAGCGGGACGTGATCACGGCGCCCAGGAATGGGATGAACATCGGCGTGCTGGCCTTGATTCCCTCCCGGCGGAGCGCGATCACGTGCCCCATTTCGTGGATCAGGATCAGGAGGACGAAGCCGACGGCGAACTGGAAACCCCAGATGGCCGCGTACGCGACCACCGACACAGCCATCGTGCCCGCCGTGACCAGCAGCTTCAGCTTCGGCAGCAGCAGCAGGATCGCCTTGAGCTTGGCGAGCAGCCCGGCGATTGCGGCGCCCGCGGCACCGAGCTTGCGCCGCAGCCACGACCGTTGCGGCGCTTGCGGATCGTCGTGGGAGAGGCCCGCTCGATCGGCGACGACGTCCACGCGGTCGTGCGTCGACCATGACCCGAGCGGCCCGCCCAGTGCAGGCAGCGTCGGCCGCCCCGGTTCGGCCGGGAGGGCGGCCGGAGGCAGCGATCCTGGCCCGGCCGGCGGCGATGACGAGGCTGCAGGTTCCATCTGCTCAGAGTTTCGCAGGCTCCGAAGCTGGTCGATGCCGCTTCTTACGCTGCTTTTCGGCTGCACCGCCGGGGTACAATAGATATCGATAGACATTCCCGGGGACGACAGGCTTCGACGTGGTCGATTCGTGGGGATGGTTGCGAGTCGAGGTTCCAGGAGGCCTCGTAAAACACCTGGAAAACCATAAGTGCGGACACGCACAACTTTGATCTTGGCCTCGCGGCTGCTTAGTCACTAGCCAAGAATCGCTCGGCCTCCGCTCGCCTGTGGCGGGGAAACCGGGATCAGAAAAGCAGGCTCGCTCAGTGAGGATTTGCTCCCTCCGAGCTGGGGACATTCAGGGAGCTGGCTTCGCACAACCCCGCCGGCGTGGCGAGTGGGAAGCGAGATCAGAGCGCCGGCTACGCTCGTAGACGCCATCGCTTACGCGGCCGCGGACGGGGGTTCGATTCCCCCCGTCTCCACCTTTGCAAAGAATTCGAACCGGCCTCCGCTCCAGCGGGGGCCGGTTCTATCAGGGCAAGTGTGTCGATGCTCGTGACGGCCCGGTAGAAGGGGCGTCCGATGTCGGGCGTGACGAGGTTCAGACGAATCGGCCCGAGCAGGTTTCGCAACGTCTGCGCCGAACGCGCCGTGCGACGAGAGAGCACATCCTGCAAGTGGTCCAGGCGATCCTTGATCCACTCGACGGGCGGTGCCTGGAAGACCTTCTCCCGGCTCTGACGGAGGCCGCTGACTTCGTCGGTCAGCGTCTCGACGCGTTTCTCCGTCTCAACCAGCGCCTTTGCGAGCGCCTGGCTGCCGCGTCCCTCGCCAATGAAGTCGACGAAGTTGGCCAGGCGGCGCTGCTCGGCTGAGAGCTCCGCCTCCTTCAGCTTGAGAGCTCGCCACGCTCCAGCTGCGAGTGTGATAGGTGGACTTCTGCGGCCAGTGAGCCGAGCGTCCACGGCTCGGCTATTCGCCTACGCAGGAGGCCAATCGCCGCGACATTGTGGCCGTGGAGGGCACCGCGCTGGGGGAGGATGTGGGCTCGATCTTCGGAGACGATCGGAAACCCCGATCTGTCTGCACCTTCGTCGTCAGACGCCGCTTCGGGGCGAGGCGTTCCCGGCTTGGTCATATGTTCTGCAGGTCGCGTCTGTGGAAGG
>JASHQV010000445.1 GCA_030038955.1 Solirubrobacteraceae bacterium | reverse complement strand
CCATCTGTAACGCCCCGGCGCCCGCGAGGACCAACGAGGTGGAACGTCAACCATCTCGGAGGCAGACATGCTCACTCCCCGCAGGCTCAGCGCGGTCGTGGCAGCCACCGCCGCGGCGTCGCTGGCGCTGACGGCCGGCTCCGCAGCCGCCCGGCCACTCCTCGCAAGACACCAGCACAACCGCCCAGCCGCCGTGTTCGTGCAGACCGACAACACCGCCGGCAACGCGATCGCCGTATACGACCGCAGCGCCGACGGCACGCTGTCGGCGGCCGGCACGTACCCGACCGGCGGCTACGGCGGCGTGCTGGCGGGCTCGGTCGTCGACCACCTCGCCTCCCAGAACTCGCTCGTCTACGACCGCTACAAGGCCGAGCTGTTCGCGGTCAACGCCGGCAGCGACACCGTGTCGGCGTTGGCGGTCGACGGCGACCACCTGCGCCTCAGGCAGGTGATCGGCTCCGGCGGCTCCTTCCCGGTCAGCATCGCGGTCCACGGCGATCTCGTCTACGTGCTCGATGCGCTGGACGGCGGCACGATCCAGGGCTACCGGCTGCGCGGCGGCTCGCTCGCGCCGATCCCGGGCTCCTCGCGCTCGCTCGGCCTCGATCCGGACGCGACCCCGCAGTACACGACTACGCCCGGCGACGTCGCGTTCACGCCTGACGGCCGCGCGCTGATCGTCACGACCAAGGCCAACACGAATGCGATCGACGTGTTCGCGGTGGACTCGTCCGGGCTGCCCTCTCCGGAGCCGGTCGTCAACAGCGAGCCCGGCGACGTGCCGTTCGCCGTCGCCTTCGAGCGCGGCGACCAGGTCGCCGTCGCCGAGGCCGGGCCGAACGCGGTCGCGACGTTCGAGCTTCAAGGCAACGGTACGCTCCAGCCGCTCGACTCGGTCGCGACCGGTGGCGCCGCGACGTGCTGGCTGGTCGCCGACGGACCGGTGCTGTTCGCGGGCAACGCCGCCAGCGCCACCGAGAGCTCGGTGCTCGACTCGCCATCCGGCGATCTGCAGCTCGCGGCCACGACGGACACCGACGCCGGCACCGTCGACGCGACCACGTCGTCCCACGGCCGTTACCTCTACGTCCAGGCGGGAGCGGCCGGAATCGTCGACGAGTTCCGTGTCGGCCCCGCCGGCGCGCTCGCGGAGATCGGCAGCGTGACCGTCCCGAACGCCGTCGGCGGAGAGGGGATCGCGAGCTCCTGACCGCCAGCGATACTTCGGTGGTGCGGTCCAGCGGGACCGCACCACCGCGCTACCCGGTCAATGTCCGTCATCCAGCTCCGCCGACATCCACGGGTCCCCGGCCGCAAGCACGACGCGGTCGACGAGGACGCACGACTGCTCGAGCGCCTGCGCGCCGGCGACGAGCGCGCGTTCGTGACCCTGGTCGGCCGTCACCACGATTCGATGCTGCGACTCGCAAGCACATTCGTTCACAGCCACGCCGTCGCCGAAGAGGTCGTTCAGGACACCTGGCTCGGGGTGGTGCGGGGGATCGATCGCTTCGAGGGCCGCTCGTCGCTGCGGACCTGGCTGCTCGCGATCCTCGTCAACCGCGCCCGCAGCGCCGGCGCGCGCGAGGCCCGTAGCGTCGCCGCCCCTGACGAGCTGCTCGCCGCGGTCGACGCATCGCGGTTCGATGCCTCCGGTGCCTGGAGCTCGCCGCCGGAACACTGGGTCGACGACGTCGAGGAGCGGGTTGGCGCAGCCGCACTGCGCAGCGAGATCCTCGCGTCGCTCGCGGAGATGCCCGCGCGCCAGCGCGCAGTCGTCATGCTCCGCGATGTGGACGGTCTGCGCAGCGACGAGGTGTGCGAGGTGCTGGCGTTGACGCCGGCGAACGAGCGCGTGCTGCTGCATCGTGGCCGCAGTCACCTCCGCCAGCGCCTCGAGGACAGGATCGAAGCGATCGCGCCATGACCCTGTTCACGCCTCAGGAGATCCCCTGCCGGCAGATCGTCGAGATGGTCACCGACTATCTCGAGGGCGTCCTCTCGCGCCGCGATCGCCGTCGCTTCGAGCACCACCTCGCCGGCTGCCCGCACTGCACCGCGTACCTCGCGCAGATGCGCGCGACGCTGCGGCTGACCGGCCGGCTCGTGCCGGAGGACCTCTCGCCCGAGATGCAGCAGGAGCTGGGCGAGCTATACAGGCGCTGGCAGTCGGAAGGCTGAGGCTTCCTAGCTGCGCTGGCTGCCGCGGCGCAGGGCGTCCTCGGCGATCACGCGGGCGCGGAGCAGCGGCGCGGTGTCCTCGCGCAGACCGGCGGTGACGGCAGCGCCCTCGACGAGCAGATACAGCAGCTCAGCGGTGGCGTCGGGGTCAGAGAGCCGCTTCGAGCACCGCAGCGAGCTTCATGAGCTCCGCCTCCGGCGCGCCTCCGCGGCGCTCTGCCTCACCGGCATCGGTGCCGTGACCCGCTCACCCACTCACTGGCTCGCGGGCTCGGGTGTCGTGACCCGCTCACTGGCTTGCGGGCTCGAGCGTTCGCATCTCACCTATTTCCACAGTGCTGCTGGGAGAGCCATGCCAGGGGTCAGCCCCCGATACGCACCAGGCTTGGGGCACGGCCGGCCATGCCGGCGAACACGACGAGCCACACGGCGACCGCGACCCACGTCCACACCTGCGCGAAGTCGGTGATCCCGGGCGTGCGGCTGACGGCGCCGACGACGAAGCTGCAGGCGGCGTACATGCCGACGGGGAACACGGTCGACCAGCGACGGACGGTGTAGCGCGGCCGCGGGTGGAGCGCTTCGGCGGCGAGTAGGGCGGGCAGCCAGCAGATCGTCAGGCACCACAGCACGAGCGCGATCGTCTCGAGTGCGCCGCGCGCGCCGGTCAGGGCGCCGGTGCCACGGGCGGCGAGGGCGATCCGGCCGGCGGCGACGGTCGAGATCGCGAGCGCGCCGCCGGTGACCCAGTGGTCGCCGAGGCCGACCGCGAGCTGCCGGAACTGGAAGCGGCTGAGCACGAACGCGTAGAAGCCGAGGCCGAGGGCGAACGCGACGAGCGCGCCGTACAGCAGCCAGCGGGCGTGATCGGCGTCGGCGAGCACGGCTGCGAGCAGTCCAAGCGACTCGGTGGCGACGGTCAGGATGAACGAGGCGCCGATCGTCGGCGTCTGCCAGCGGCGCAGCACGATCGGGACGAGGCCAAGCCAGACGAGCAGCGCGATTGCGAGCAGCAGAGCGCCGGCCCAGTGCCAGCCCGCCAGCGTCAGTCGGGTGCCGAGCACGTCGGTGCCCGCGATCGAGGTCAGCGCGGTGGGTTGGCTGAGATCGTCCGCGAAGCGCTCGCGACCGGCGAGCGCACGCGCCGGCAGCAGCCCGGCCAGGCAGATCCAGATGCCCGCGGCGATCACGAGCAGGATCTCCGAGAGCGTCTCGTGATCGTCGAGCAACAACGCGATCGAGACGATCCCGGTGCCCATCACGACCGCGCCGGAAGCGGGCGGGACCGCGCCCAGGATCCGGCGCAGGATCTCTGCGGAACGCCCCCGCTCCGAGCGCATCAGCGGAGCAGCTGGTAACGACGGCGAGCGCCCTGGTAGCGGCGCCGGTAGAGGATGTAGGGGCGCCCGAGGTACTGCAGCGGGATCGACCAGGCGTGCACGAGCCGGCTGAACGGGAAGGCGGCCCAGAACCCCCAGGCGACGATCGCGTGCAGCTGGTAGACGAGCGGCGCGCCGGCTGCGGCCGACACGTCGGGGTGCAGGTAGAACAGCGACCGCCACCACGCCCCGATCGTCGGGCGGTAGTTGTACGGACGTGAGGTGAACAGCGTGTGGCTGAACGTCATCCAGCAGCCGAGGCAGATCAGCACCGTCAAGAACAGGTAGGTGAGCATGTCCATCCGGGTCGTGGTGCGCCTCACGCGGTCCGAGGTCGCGCGTCGGAACACGAGTCCGGCGAACCCGGCCAGCGTCGCCACCCCGGCGATGCCGCCGGCGACCCCGGCAAACCAGCGATAGAAGTGCTCGCTGATCCCGATCGATGCGGTCACCGACGGGGGGATGCAGAGGCCGATCACGTGCCCGCCGACCGCGGCCAGCGCGCCGTAGTGGAACATCGGGCTGGCCCAGCCGAGGATCCGGCGGTCGAGCAGCTGCGTCGAGCGGCTGGTCCAGGCGAACTGGTCGGTGCGGTAGCGCCACCAGTGTCCGACGAAGAACGTCGGCATTGCCGCGTACGGGAAGATCACCCACAGCAGCACGTGCGCGGTGCTCACCGGCGACGCCTCCAGTTGGCCGGGAGCCACGGACACCGTCTCATCGTCTGGCGTCCGCGGTCGGCATCAGCTCAGGCGGCGCAAACGGCTCGAGGCCGACGAGCTCCCGTGGCGGCCCGCCGGCGGCCAGGCCGATCGCCCGGGCGCGGTCGGCGCCCGACAGCTCGCCGAGCGTGTGGTGGACGGCCTCGAGCACGTCGGCATACGGCGTCCGACGATCGTGGAGGCTGAGGCGCAGCAGCTCGATCGCGGCGCGGTGCTCGCGCAGCATGATCTGCCCACGGCCGCCGGGCGCGTCGGCGGCGAACTCGAGCATCGCCGGCAGGTAGTCGGGCAGCTCGGCGCCCTCCAGCGGCAGTCCGGCGGCGCGGTACATGCGCTTCAGGCGCAGCAGCGCGGTGCCGCGCGTGCGCGTGTCGCCGTCGTCGTAGAAGGTCAGGTACAGGCTGCAGCGCTTGTCGAGGTCGAACGTCTCGACGTAGTGCTGCTGCAGCGCCAGCGGCTCCTCGCCCCGCCACCACCGGCAGAAGCGCGTGAGCGCCGCGCGGGCGCGCGCCGCGCCGAGCGCGGCCGCCGCGCCGGCCAGCTCGGCGCGGGCGTCGAGCAGCTCCCGGTCGGGGTACGAGAGCAGCAGCGAGCACAGCTTGAACGTCGTCGCGGCGCCCCGGTGGCGGCCTGGCAGCGCCATCAGTGGCTCACCCCGCCTCGGCCGGGCTGCGCCATCAGTGGCTCACTCCGCGTCGGCCGGGCTGCGCCATCAGTGGCTCACTCCGCCTCGGCCGGGCTGCGCCATCAGTGGCCGGCTCCGTTGCGGGCTGGCGGATCCCCGAGGCCGGCGGCCCGCTGGCCGCCGGCCAGCTGGACGATGTCGAGCTGGATCTGATCGTCTGGGAGCATGAATCCCTCCGTGTCGGCGGCCGACGCGCCCACCCCGGCGATCCCGCAGTTGCCCGGCCCGCCGGCGAAGTCGAGGCCGCAGGCGCCCTGCTGCTCGAGCAGCCGCCGGCCAAGCTCGGCATGAGCCTGGGGGATCACGTAGCGGTCCTCGTACTTGGCGATCGCCAGCAGCCGGTACATGTCCTCGACGTCCTCGACGCGCATCCCGACGGACGCCGGGGTCCGCAGGTCGTGCTCGCCGAGGACGTCGCGCTTGCGCATGTAGGCGCGCATCGCCGCCAGCCGTCGCAGCGCGCCGCGGATCACCTCGGCGTCGCCGGCGGCCAGCAGGTTGGCGAGGTAGTCGACCGGGATGCGAAGGTGGTCGATCGCGCCGAACACATGGTCGGGGTCGGCCTCGTACTCGTCCGATTCGAGGCTCGCCGCGATCGGCGACAGCGGCGGCACGTACCAAACCATCGGCAGCGTCCGGTACTCGGGGTGCAGCGGCAGCGCGACCCGATAGCGGTGCGCGAGCGCGTACACGGGCGAGCGCATGGCCGCATCGATCCAGTCGTCGGGGATCCCGTCGCGGGAAGCCTGCTCGCGCACGGCCGCGTCGGCCGGGTCGAGGAACAGCTCGTGCTGGGCGCCGAGCAGGTCGCGCTCGTCGGGCACCGAAGCGGCGTGCTCGACACGATCGGCGTCGTACAGGACGAGGCCGAGGTAGCGAATTCGCCCGACGCACGTCTCCGAGCAGATCGTCGGCAGCCCCGCCTCGATCCTGGGGTAACACAGCGTGCACTTCTCGGCCTTGCCGGTCCGGTGGTTGAAGTACACCTTCTTGTACGGGCAGCCCGACACGCAGAAGCGCCAGCCGCGGCACTTGGCCTGGTCGACGAGGACGATCCCGTCCTCCTCGCGCTTGTACATCGCGCCCGACGGGCACGAGGCGACGCACGACGGGTTGAGACAGTGCTCGCAGATGCGCGGCAGGTAGAACATGAACGCCTGCTCGTAGGTGGCGGTGATCTGCTGCTCGATCCCGCGCGTCAGCGGATCCGCGTGGATCCGCTCGCTGGTGCCGGCGAGGTTGTCGTCCCAGTTCGGGCCCCACCGGATCTGATCGAGCGGCTTGCCGGTCAGCTGCGAGCGGGCGCGGGCGACCGGATCGTGGTCTGACAGCGGCGCCGTGATCAGCGTCTCGTAGTCGTACGTCCACGGCTCGTAGTAGTCGTCGATCTGCGGCAGGTCGGGGTTTGCGAAGATCCGCAGCAGCTTGCTGACGCGGCCGCCGGCCTTCAGCCGCAGCCGCCCCTTGCGGTCTAGCTCCCAGCCGCCGTGCCACCGCTCCTGATCCTCCCAGCGGCGTGGGTAGCCGAGGCCGGGCTTGGTCTCGACGTCGTTGAACCACACGTACTCGGTGCCAGGCCGGTTGGTCCACACCTGCTTGCAGGTCACGGAGCAGGTGTGACAACCGATGCACTTGTCGAGGTTCATCACCATCCCGACCTGCGCCCGCACCTTCATCGGAGGCGCCTCGTCGGTTCGGCTCGCCGGCGCGACATCAGAAGGTGACCGCCATCTCGCGCTTGCGCAGGACCGTCACCTCGTCGCGGTTGGAGCCGGTCGGCCCGTAGTAGTTGAAGCCGAAGCTCAGCTGCGCGTAGCCACCGATGAAGTGGGTCGGCTTCATCACGATTCGCGTCAGCGAGTTGTCGGTGCCGCCGCGCTTGCCCTGCAGCTCGGTCAGCGGCACGTTGAGATGCCGGTCCTTGGCGTGGTACATCAGGCACGTCCCTTGCGGAACGCGGTGCGACACCGCCGCGCGGCACGCGACCACGCCGTTGCGGTTGTACGCCTCGACCCAGTCGTTGTCATTGATGTCGAGCGCTTCTGCGTCCTCGCGGCTGACCCACAGCATCCCGCCGCCGCGGAACAGCGTCAGCATGTGCAGGTTGTCCTGGTACTCGGAGTGGATCGACCACTTCGAGTGCGGCGTCAGGTACTTGAGCGTCAGCGCGGGACGATCCGATCCGTCGCCGGCGCCCTGGTCGCCGAACACCGCCCGATGGTGTAGCGGCGGGCGGAACACTGGCAGCCCCTCGCCGAGCTCAAGCATCCAGGCATGATCGACGTAGAAGTGCTGGCGGCCAGACAGCGTATGCCACGGCTTCGAGCGCTCGACGTTGATCGTGAACGGCGAGTAGCGGCGACCGTGGGCCTCGATCCCCGACCACTCCGGCGAGGTGATCACGGTTCGCGGCTGCACCTGGGCGTCGTGGAAGCTGATCCGGTCGCCCGCGCGCGTGCCCGACAGGTCGGCGAGCTGCACGCCGGTCGTGCGCTCGAGCGAGCGGAACCCCTCGGTGGCGAGCCGTCCGTTGCAGGTGCCCGACAGCATCAGGATCGCCTCGCAGGCGTGCTCGACGCGCGCCAGCGACGGACGCCCGTCGGCGACGCCGCCGCGGACCACGCCGTTGGCGGCGCGCAGCTCCGAGACCTCGTCGTCGGCGACCCAGCTCGCGCCCTTGACGGCCGTGCCCTGCTGCTCGACGAGCGGGCCGAGCGCCCGCCACCGCTCGGCGACGTGCGGATAGTCGCGCTCGACCACGATCAGCTTGGGCATCGTGCGGCCGGGGATCGGGTCGCACTCGCCGGCGCGCCAGTCGCGTACCTCGCCGAGCGGCTGGGCGATCTCGTCCGGCGTGTCGTGGGTCAGCGGCGCCGCGATCAGGTCCCGGCGCGCGCCGAGGTGGATCTCGGCGAGCTCAGAGAACCGCTGTGCGATCCGCCCGAACGCATCCCAGTCGGACTTCGACTCCCACGCCGGCGGGACCGCCTGGTTGAAGGCGTGCACGAACGGGTGCAGGTCGGTCGAGGAGAGGTCGTACTTCTCGTACCACGTCGCCGCTGGCAGCACCACGTCGGAGAACAGCGCGTTCGAGGTCATCCGGAAGTCGATCGTGGTCAGCAGGTCGAGCTTGCCGTCCGGCGCCGGGTCGCGCCAGACCACGTCACGTGGCCGCAGCTCGGGCGGCGACTCGTCGGCGCGCACGCCGCTCTCGGTCGTCCCGACCAGATGCTCGAGGAAGTACTCGTGGCCCTTGCCGGAGGAGCCCAGCAGGTTCGACCGCCACACGGTCAGCAGCTTCGGGTGGTTGTCGGGAGCGTCGGGATCCTCGCAGGCGAACCGCAGCCGTCCCGCGCGCAGCTCCGCGACGACGTGCTTGGCGGGGTCGACGCCTGCCTGCTCGGCCTCGTCGACCAGCTCGAGCGTCGAGCGGTCGAAGCTCGGATACGACGGCAGCCAGCCGAGCCGCGCGCCGAGCGCGGCCACGTCGGCGACGTGCATCTCCGCCAGCAACCCCCGCCCCAGCGGCGACGCCAGATCGGCGGGCTGGTAGCGCTCGTAGCGCCACTGGTCGGTCGCCAGATAGAAGAACGGCGTCCCCGACTGGTGACGCGGCGGGCGCACCCAGTCGAGCGCGAACGCGACCGTCTGCAAGCCGGCCAGCGGCCTGACCTTCTCCTGGCCCACGTAGTGGGCCCAGCCGCCGCCGTTCACGCCCTCGCAGCCGCATAGCATCACCAGCGCGAGGAACGTGCGGTACACCTGGTCGGAGTGGAACCAGTGGTTGGTGCCCGCGCCCATCACGATCATCGACCGGCCGCGCGTGACCTCCGCGTTGCGCGCGAACTCGCGCGCGACCCGCGCGGCGAGGCGCCGGTCGACGCCGGTGATCGGCTCCTGCCAGGCCGGCGTGCACGGGCGCTCGTCGTCGTAGCCGGCGGGCCACTCGCCCGGCAGTCCGTCGCGTTCGACGCCGTACTGCGCGAGCACGAGGTCGAGCACCGTGCACACCAGTCGCCCGCCGACGCGCATCGCCGGCACGCCGCGGCGGACGCTCGTGCCGCCCTCGCCCTCGCCCTCGTCGAACCGCGGCAGGTCGAGCGCGACCCGCTCGCTCGCGCGGTCGATCACGGTCAGCAGCGGCTCGATCCCCTCCAGCTCCAGGTTCCACCGGCCCGGCTCGCCGTAGCGGTGCCCGACCGACCCGTTCGGGATCGCTGGCCCGCCGGTTCGCGCGTCGAGCACGACCGGCTTCCACTCGGGGTGCTCGTGCTCGCCGCCGGCGTCCGGGAGGTCGGACGCGCGCAGCAGCCGATCGGGGACGTACGAGCGTGCCGGTGGGCCAGCGGGCCCACCGGCTGGATCGCCGCCGGCGCCGCCGTCGGCATCGCCGCTGCGCTCGCGCAGCGTGACGAGCAGCGGCAGGTCGGTGAACCGCCGTGCGTAGTCGGTGAAGTACGGCACCTGGCGGTCGACGTAGAACTCCTTGAGGATCACGTGGCCCATCGCCATCGCCAGGGCGCCGTCGGTGCCGGCCTCCGCCGGCAGCCAATGGTCAGCGAACTTCGTGTGCTCGGCGTAGTCCGGGGAGACGACCACGACCTTCTGGCCGCGATAGCGCGCCTCGACCATGAAATGCGCGTCCGGGGTCCGAGTCGTCGGCAGGTTCGTGCCCCAGACGATCAGGTAGCCGGCGTTGAACCAGTCACCGGACTCCGGCACGTCGGTCTGGTCGCCGAACGTCTGTGGCGAGGCCGGCGGCAGATCCGCGTACCAGTCGTAGAACGACAGGATCACCCCGCCGATCAGCGACAGGAACCGGGTCCCCGCCGCGTAGGAGGCCTGCGACATCGCCGGGATCGGTGTGAATCCGACGACCCGGTCGGGTCCGAAGCGCCTGATCGTGTGCACGTGCGCCGCGGCGATCAGCTCCACCGCCTCGTCCCAGGAGGTGCGCACGAACCCGCCCTTGCCTCGCTGGCGGCGGTACAGCCGCGCCTTGTCTGGATCGTCGACGATCTCCGCCCACGCCTCTACCGGATCGCCCAGTCGCTCCCGCGCCTCCCGGAAGATCGTCAGCAGGCTGCCGCGCACGTACGGGTACTTGAGCCGCAGCGGCGAGTACTCGTACCAAGAGAAGGACGCCCCGCGCGGGCACCCGCGGGGCTCGTACTCCGGCAGCTCCGCACCCGTCGAGGGATAGTCGACGGCCTGAGACTCCCAGGTGACCAGCCCGTCCTTGACGAACACGTTCCACGAGCACGAGCCCGTGCAGTTGACCCCGTGCGTGGAGCGGACGACCTTGTCGTGCGCCCAGCGACCGCGATACGACCGCTCCCAGTCGCGGTCCTTGGCGACCAGCTGGCTCCACCCCTCGGCGTTCACCGGGCCGCGGCGCAGGAAGCGGTGCGCGTCGAGCAGGGGATTGCCCGCGCGAACGCTCATCGATTGCGATCCCAGGCGTTCATGCGCTCACCGCCGGTCGGCGGCGGTTCGTTGCATCGCCACCCACTT
>JASHQV010000444.1 GCA_030038955.1 Solirubrobacteraceae bacterium | reverse complement strand
GTGGTGGTCAGCGTGCTGGACGCGCTGATCAACGACTTCACCGGCAAGCTGGGATCGATCTGAGGCTGCGTCGGACCGGATGCCGATGAGCCGGATCGCGATGCGGCTGCCGGAGCCGGGCGAGATCCCGCCCGATGGCGGGACTGCGGTTCAGGAGGACCCCGAGCGGCCCGTGTTCTCCGGCAACGGTCCTGACGACTACGTGTGCGTGCGCTGCGGCAACTTGCTGGCGGCGACGATGCCACCCGAGTACATGAATCGCAAGCTTCGGATCAAGTGCGCCCGCTGCCGTACGATCAACGTTGCAGTGGAGGTCGAAGGCGTCGACTACGGCAGCGCGTTCGGCCGCAGGCCGCCGCGATCAGCATGACCGACGGCCGGCGGTCAGCCGAGGCGGTTGCGGACGGGGATTCCGCCGCGACCACGGACGTGGCTGACGACGCGGCCCCGGACGTGGCTGACGACGCGAGCCCGGACGTGGCTTCTGGCGCGGACACAGACGGGCAGGTCGGGTTCGGCCCGCTGCGGCGCAAGGAGGACCCGCGCTTCATTCGCGGCCAGGGGCTGTACGTCGACGACATCCGACTGCCAGGCATGCTGTACGGCGCGATCCTGCGCAGCCCCTACGCGCACGCGCGGATCGTCTCGATCGACGCGAGCGCGGCGCTCAGGCACCCGCGCGTGCACGCCGTCCTGACCGGCGCCGACCTGGAGGCTCGCGGCGCCGCCTGGATGCCGACGATCTCTAACGACGTGCAGGCGGTGCTGGCCACCGACAAGGTTCGCTTCCAAGGTCAGGAGGTCGCCTTCGTGGTCGCCGACGACCGCTACGTGGTGCGCGACGCGCTCGAGCTGATCGAGGTCGAGTACGAGCCGCTGCCGGCGGTGGTCGACGCCGCGCGTGCGCTCGACGACGATGCCGTGCTGATCCGGGACGACCTCCCGGACCGCCGCGACAACCGCGTGTTCGACTGGGAGGCCGGCAACCGGGCGGCGACCGAGCGCGCGTTCGCGGCCGCGCCCGTCGTCGTCGAGCAGGAGCTGCGCTACCCGCGCTCGCATCCGGCGCCGATCGAGACATGTGGCGCCGTCGCCGAGTTCGATCCGGTCGGCGGCAAGCTGACGGTGTGGGCGACGAGCCAGGCGCCGCACGCGCACCGCACGATGTACGCGCAGCTGCTGCGGCTGCCCGAGCACAAGGTGCGCGTGATCTCGCCCGACATCGGCGGCGGCTTCGGCAACAAGGTGCCGCTGTATCCCGGCTACGTCTGTGCCGCGGTCGCCGCGATCGCCACCGGCCGCGCGGTGAAATGGGTCGAGGATCGCTCCGAGAACCTGATGGCGACGAGCTTCGCGCGGGACTACCTGATGCGCGGCGCGATCGCCGCGACCCGCGACGGCCGCATCATCGCGGTCCGGGTCGAGTCGCTCGCCGACCACGGCGCGTTCAACGCGACCGCCCAGCCGAGCCGCTTCCCAGCGGGGTTCTTCCACGTGTTCACGGGCTCCTACGACATCGACGCGGCCCACTGCCACGTCCGCGGCGTCTACACCAACAAGGCGCCCGGCGGGGTCGCCTACGCGTGCTCGTTCAGGATCGCCGAGGCCGTCTACCTGGTCGAGCGGCTGGTCGACCGCCTCGCCGCCGAGCTCGCGCTCGATCCGGCCGCGCTGCGACTGCGGAACCTGATCCGCGCCGAGCAGTTCCCGTATCGCTCGAAGACCGGCTGGGAGTACGACTCCGGCGACTACGAGCGGGCGCTGCGCAAGGCGATGGCGCTGGCCGGCTACGAGCAGCTGCGCGCCGAGCAGGCGGAGCGGCGCGAGCGTGGCGAGCTGATGGGGATCGGGATCTCGTTCTTCACCGAGGCGGTCGGCGCCGGCCCGCGCCGGCACATGGACATCATGGGCCTCGGGATGAACGACAGCGCGGCGCTGCGGATCTCACCGACCGGCAAGGCGCAGCTGGCGATCAGCGTGCAGACCCAGGGTCAGGGGCACGAGACGACGTTCGCCCAGATCGTCACGCACGAGCTCGGGATCCCGCCCGAGGACGTCGAGGTGGTCCACGGCGACACCGACCTGACGCCGTTTGGGCTCGGCACCTACGGATCGCGCTCGACGCCGGTCAGCGGCGCCGCTACGGCCATCGTCGCGCGCAAGCTCCGCGAGCGGGCACGGCTGATTGCCGCGGCGATGTTCGAGGTCTCGCCGGACGACCTCGAGTGGGAGAACCGCGTCGGCGCGCCAGGTCGCTGGTTCGTCACCGGTGACCCCGAGCAGGGCGCGACGATCCAGGAGATCGCGCTGGCCGCCCGCGGCACCGTCGAGCTGCCGGAGGGCCTCGAGGGCGACCTCGATGCCGAGACCACCTACAACCCCCCCAACCTCACGTTTCCGTTCGGGGCGTACATCTGCGTGGTCGACATCGACCCGGGCACGGCGAAGGTGACGGTGCGGCGCTTCATCGCCGTCGACGACTGCGGCGTGCGGATCAACCCGATGATCGTCGAGGGCCAGATCCACGGCGGCCTGACCGACGGCGTCGGGATCGCGCTGATGGAGCAGATCGCGTTCGACGAGCAGGGCAACTGCCTCGGCGGCTCGCTGATGGACTACCTGATTCCAACCGCACGCGAGGTGCCGGAGTGGGAGACCGGCACGACCGTGACGCCGTCGCCGCACCATCCGCTCGGCGCCAAGGGCGTCGGCGAGTCCGCCACGGTCGGCTCGCCTCCGGCGATCGTCAACGCGATCGTTGACGCGCTGGCGCCGTTTGGCGTGCGGCACGTCGACATGCCCTGCACCCCGGGGCGCGTGTGGGACGCGATCGAGGCTGCCGGCAGGAAGGCGGCCGACGACGGCGCCAGCAAGGCAGCGCATGAACCCGGCAGCAAAGCCACCGAGACCGCCGGCAGAAGCGAGACGTCGTGACGTTCGTGACCGGGCTCGTGCTCGCGGCCGGCGGCTCAAAGCGGCTCGGGCGGCCGAAGCAGCTGCTTCCGTACGGCCGGCGCACGGTGCTCGATCAGACGCTGTCGGTCGCCCGACGCTGCCCGTTCGACCAGCTCGTGTGCGTGATCGGTGGTGGTGGCCCGGAGGTGCGCGGGGTGGTCGCGCTGGACGGGTTCGAGGTCGCCGAGAATCCCTCCTTCGGCGAGGGCTGCTCCTCGTCGATCGCGGTCGCGCTGGCCGCAGTCGACCCGCGCGCAGACGCGCTCGTCCTGCTGCTCGGCGACCAGCCCGGTGTCACCCCGGAGACCGTCGCCGCGTTGATCGCCGGCCGCGGCGACGCCGCCCTGGCGGCGTGCGCCTACGAGAACGGTCGCGGGCATCCGCTCGCGTTCGCGCGCTCCACGTTCGGCGAGCTCGCGGGCCTGCATGGCGACAAGGGCGTCTGGAAGCTGATGGACCGTGCCGGCGCGGCTGTCGTCGAGGTGCCGGTCGCCGGTGCGATCCCTCGCGACATCGACACCTGGGAGGACTACGCGGCGATTCTCGCCGACGCCGGGCTGCCGGCACCCGACGTGGCGCCGCGGAGCGCGCACGACCGCGCTGCGCCCAGCTTGGCCCTGAACCAACCCAGTCGCACGCCCAACTGGGATAGACCCTAAGCGATCCCTTATCGGTGGTTGACCGGGTCGCTGCCGCTCCGTCAGCATTCCAACTGGAGGGAGCATGATGTCGACTGCCAGCAACAGCACGCGATGGCCGAATCGATCGGCC
>JASHQV010000443.1 GCA_030038955.1 Solirubrobacteraceae bacterium | reverse complement strand
GCATCGATCCGTCACGTCCAGTTCGAGCTCGGGGTTCCCACCGCGCGGCTGCGCCTGCGGCGTCAGCTGGAGCGCTTCCCGTACGTGCCGTCGAACCCCGTGACCCGCAACGAGCGCTGCGAGGAGACCTACCGGATCCAGGTGGGCGGACTCGAGACGCGCCTCGAGTCGACGGGGATCGAGAAGCTCGTGATCGGTGTCTCCGGCGGGCTCGACTCGACCCACGCGCTGATCGTCGCCGCGAGGGTGATGGATCGCCTCGGGCTGCCGCGGGCCAACGTGCTCGGCTACACGATGCCGGGGTTCGCCACCAGCCGCGGCACGCTGGCGAACTCACGGGAGCTGATGCAGGCGCTCGGCGTCACCGCCGGCGAGATCGACATCCGCCCATCGGCGCGACAGATGCTGAGCGACCTCGATCACCCCGCGGCCCGCGACGAGCCGGTGTACGACATCACCTACGAGAACGTACAGGCGGGCGAGCGCACCTCGCACCTGTTTCGCCTCGCCAACTACCAGCAGGCGCTGGTCGTCGGCACCGGCGACCTCAGCGAGCTGGCGCTCGGCTGGAGCACCTACGGCGTCGGCGACCAGATGTCGCACTACAACGTCAACGCGTCGGTCCCGAAGACGCTGATCCAGTTCCTGCTGCGCTGGGCGATCGACACCGACCAGTTCGGCAGCGAAGCGGGACGGATACTGGAGTCGGTGCTGGACACCGACATCTCGCCTGAGCTGGTCCCGGCGGATGATCCCGATGCCCGCGGACCCGACCAGCGCAGCGAGCAGATCGTCGGTCCCTACGAGCTCCAGGACTTCTTCCTCTACTGGATCCTCCGCTTCGGCTACCGCCCGAGCAAGGTGGCGTGGCTGGCGCACCAGGCGTGGAGCGATCGGGAGGCAGGGTCGTGGCCGGACCTGATCCCGCCCGGGCGCCGCCACCAGTACACGATGGCGGAGATCAAGCACTGGCTGGGGGTGTTCCTGGAGCGCTTCTTCCATACCAGTCAGTTCAAGCGCTCGGCGATCCCCAACGCCCCAAAGGTGGGCTCCGGCGGCTCGCTGTCTCCGCGTGGCGACTGGCGCGCCCCCAGCGACGGCAACGCCGACGCGTGGCTGCGCGAGCTGCACGAGCAGGTGCCCGATGAGCTCTGAGCCGGGAGCGATGCCCCCGGGACGAGGAGCAGCCTGGCGATGAGCGCCGAGCGCGACCCGGCAGCGCTGGCCGAGCACAAGCTGCGCGCGGCGGGCCAGACCGACGAGTCGATCCGCAGCTTCCTGTCGGCGCTCGCGCGCGTGCGCCACGGCGAGGCGACGCTGATCGGCAGCGACGAGCTCGAGCCGGCGTCGAACGTGCCCGCGCTTGACCAGCTCCCCGACGCCGATCCGGCGCGGGCGCTCGAGCAGGTCGCCGTGATCAAGCTGAACGGCGGCCTCGCCACGTCGATGGGGCTGCAGCAACCGAAGTCGCTGATCGAGGCGCGCGAGCGGCACTCGTTCCTGGAGATCATCATCGGGCAGACGCTGGCGCTGCGTCGCCGCCACGGGATCCGGCTGCCGCTCGTGCTGATGAACAGCCTCGCGACGCAGGTGCCGACGCGGGTGGCGCTGGAGCGCCACCCAGAGATCGCGGTTGAGCGCGTGCCGCTCGAATTCCTGCAGAGCATGGTCCCGAAGCTCGATGCCGACACGCTGGCGCCGGTCAGCTGGCCGGCCAACCCGGCGCTCGAGTGGAATCCGCCGGGGCACGGAGACGTGTACGCGGCGCTGCGCGGCTCGGGGATGCTCGACGCGCTGCTGCAGCAGGGCTTCCGCTACGTGATGATCGCCAACGCCGACAACCTCGGGTCTCGCGTCGACGCGAGGATCGCCGCCTACCTCGTCAGCAAGCGGATTCCGTTCCTGATGGAGGTGGTGGAGGGGACCGAGGCCGACCGCAAGGGCGGGCACATCGCGCGGCGCCGCAGCGACGGCCAGCTGGTGCTGCGCGAGACCGCGCAGACGCCGACCGAGGATCAGGAGTCGTTCCGAGACTTCCGGCGCTGGCGCTACTACAACACGAACTCGCTATGGGTCGACCTGCAGGCGCTCGAGCAGAGGCTGGCCGCCGCCGGCGGGCTCGAGCTGCCGGTGATCGTCAACCGCAAGACCGTCGACCCGCGAGATCGCAGCTCGACGCCGGTCGTGCAGCTGGAGAGCGCGATGGGGGCGGCGATCGCCAGCTTCAAGGGTGCCGCGCTGCTGCAGGTCCCCCGCACCCGCTTCGCCCCCGTGAAGACGACCGACGACCTGCTCGTGCTGCGCTCGGATGCGTACACGCTGGGCGAGGACTGGGAGGTCCTGCCGGCGCCGGAGCTGGGCGGGAAGCTGCCGTACGTCGAGCTCGACCCGGCCTTCTACAAGCTGCTCGACGAGTTCCAGCGGCGTCTGCCGGAGGGACCGCCGTCGCTGCGCGAGGCCGATCGCCTGATCGTCCACGGCGACGTCACCTTCGGCCGTGGCGTGATCGTGCGCGGCAACGTCGAGCTGCGCGCCGACGAGCCTCGGCGACTCGCAGACGGCACCGTCCTCGACGGCTGAGCCGGCGGTCCCGCGCGGCTT
>JASHQV010000442.1 GCA_030038955.1 Solirubrobacteraceae bacterium | reverse complement strand
GGTTGGATGTGACGACATCCCTCGAAACGGCGCATGCAGACCGGTAGACCTCACGGGGCCTCGCGCATCAACCACGGCAGCGGCAGATCCCGGTCCTGCTCGCGGCGGACGCTCATTCAGTGTTCGGCTCGGGCGAAGGCTCGGGCAGAGCAACACCCCCGCAGGCGCTCCAGGACTGCTTCGATCAGGCCTGATAGGAGATGAACTCCATGAGGCTTCCGTCCGGATCGCGGAAGTAGACGCTGTTCCCGCGCCCGCGCGCGCCACTTCGCTCGACTTGACCCAGCTCGGGTTGGATGTCATGCCGGGCGAGGTGCGCGATCGCCTCGCCGATCGGCCCGTCCCACTCGAAGCAGAGATCGCTGTTGCCCGGTGCGACCGGAACGCTGGCTACAGGATTGGCTGTGACGCCCGGACCGTGGACGTTGAGCTGCTCGGTCCCGAACCTGTATGCCCAGGTTCCTTGGCCGCGGTCGACCAGCTCTGCCCCGAGGACATCGCGATAGAACGGATTCGACACCGCCCAGTCCGATACGTGGATCACGCAATGATCGAGCTTGACGGACAGAGCTGGCACCGTTCGTACTGTCAAGGCGGGGCGAAAAGCAAGCAAGTTCTGCCGGTTGATGCTCCTACGCATGCAAGTCAAGGTCGAGCCTCACGCTTGATGCTGGATGCGGTCACATCTGTTAAGTGGAGCGCGGCCGTGATCGCATTACATCGAGCGATTTCTCGAGGAGTGGAAGCCTCGGAGGCCGGAGACCATCTGGGTAGCCGCTCACGCTCGTGATTCGTGGCGGCTGGAGCCCGGTCGCAGAGACAGCACTGGGAGCCGCTTCTACCAGCCGTGATCCGGAGCAGCAGTCTTCTCAGATCGGCGGGGGATGTGCTGCTTTGAGCTCCTCGCGACGCTGGGGCGCTCCTCATCGCGGCGCACTGCCGCTTCGGATTGCCAAGACGGCGATGCAACGGCACGCCATAGGGGTTGCGGACGATCGCCGCGACGCCCGGGCGTGCCTTCAGGCTCGCCACGGCCCTATCCGGCGGGGGCAAGCTGTTCGCGCTCGTCCTTGCGCTGCGCGGCCAGCTCGCGGATCGCGTCCCAGTCGATGTCCTTGAAGTTGTGCATCGGGCAGTACTTGGGCCCACACATCGAGCAGAACTCGGCAGTCTTGAAGTAGTCGTCGGCCAGGGTCTCGTCGTGCCTGGACCGCGCCGCCTCGGGATCGAGCGCGAGCTCGAACTGGCGCCGCCAGTCAAACGAGAAGCGGGCTTTCGACAGCTCGCGATCCCAGGCAGCCGCACGCCGGTCACCGCGCGCCAGATCGGCCGCGTGGGCGGCGATCCGGTAGGCGATCAGCCCCTGCTTGACATCGTCTGGGCCGGGCAGGCCGAGATGCTCGGTCGGGGTCACGTAGCACAGCATCGAGGTGCCATGCCAGCCGACGATCGCCGCGCCGATCGCGCTCGTGATGTGGTCGTAGCCCGGCGCGATATCGGTCACCAACGGCCCGAGCGTGTAGAACGGCGCCTGGTGGCAGACCTCCTGCTGACGGCGGACGTTCATCTCGAGCTGATGCAGCGGAATGTGACCGGGCCCCTCGATCATCACCTGCACGTCGCGCGCCCATGCCCGCTCGGTCAACTCGCCGAGCGTGCGCAGCTCAGCGAACTGGGCCGCGTCGGAAGCGTCCGCGATCGACCCAGGCCTGAGGCCGTCGCCAAGCGAGATCGAAACATCGTGAGCACGACAGATGTCGAGCACGTCATCAAACCGCTCATACCACGGGTTCTCGGCCCGGTGGTGGACCATCCAGCGCGCCAACAGCCCGCCGCCACGCGAGACGATTCCGGTCACGCGGTGCTGACACAGCGGCAGGTGCTCCAGCAGCACGCCGGCGTGGATCGTCATGTAGTCCACGCCCTGTCTGGCCTGGTGCTCGACCACCTCCAGCAGCAGCTCCGCGCTCAGGTCCTCGATCTTCTTCACGCGCTCGACCGCCTGATAGATCGGCACCGTCCCGATCGGCACGGTCGCGGCGTCGATGATCGCCGCGCGCGTCTCGTCGATCCGCTTGCCGGTCGACAGGTCCATCACCGTGTCGGCCCCCCATCGCTCGGCCAGAGCGAGCTTGGCCACCTCCTCCTCCAGCGAAGACGTGGTCGGCGAGTTGCCGATGTTGGCGTTGATCTTCACCCGCGCTTTCAGTCCGATCGCCATCGGATCGAGCCGCCGCTCCAGGTGGTGGATGTTGGCGGGAACGATCATCCGTCCCAGCGCGACCTGCTCGCGGACCGTCTCGGGGCTCAGATGCTCGCGTTCGGCGACGCGCTCCATCTCCGGCGAGATGCGGCCCTCGCGAGCCAGGCGTCGCTGCGTCCGGCGGTTGTCGTCGGAGGAGTAAGTGCTGCGATGTTGCATGATTTCCTCCCTTCGCTGGTGCTAGCCAGATCAGGTTCGGCGGGTGGTGGCACAAGGAAGCGCCATCTCAGTCCCTCACACAGGGACCCCCCGGGATATGCAGATATGCCAGCAAACTAGCACCCAGGCTGGCCAGCCAGCGTGGCTAATGCAGGCGGTTCGTGAGCGGCTAACGCTTCGGTGCGTCCTTGACTCTCGACGCCAAGGGCGACCTGCGGCTTGAAATCGGGATCGTTATCCGGCGTTCTGTCGTCAACACGCATGCGACTCGGGGATTGCGCTGAACGTTGCAGTATTTGAGGCTCGAGCCAGCGCCGGACCACCAATCTCGATCGGCCCCGCCGCGGTGAGGACAACGCCACCGGAGTCACATGCGGACCGCCGTCCCGGGCCACAGTCGCGAGCTGCTCAAGCGTCTGCGTGTAGAGTATGCGCGCTCAGACCGGCGCCCTCAGCACGCCGCCGCGCGACCCGGAGCTGACGATCGCGGGCTCGAAGCTGAATCCGGCTTCGAGCCCGCGCTTGACCGGACAGGCTTCGGCGACGCGTTCGAGTCGGCCGATCTGCTCAGCGGTCAGCCCATCGGGTAGGTGGATGGTCGTTGTGACATGCCGCGGGGTGGACCGGTTGTCGTAGGTCACCTCGACGGCGAGCTCGCCGATGCTCCAGCCGTGCTTCCGGACGTAGGCGGCGATTGTCACCCCGATGCAGGAGGCGAGCATCGCCGGCAGCAGCTCGTGCGGTGCCGGCGCGGTGTCGGTGCCACCGAGGGAGGCCGGTTCGTCGGTTGTGATCTCGTGGCGCCCGTTGACGTCGACGCGCTGTAGCAGCGCGCCGTCTCGGGACCGGGCTATGGCGGTGAACATCGTGGCTCCTCTGGCTATTCGCGGGACCTGTCGGCGAGGCGCTCGATGACGTTTGCGAGACGTCGCCGGACTTCCGATGCGGTCGGGCTGAGGTCGTCGTTGCCGACGATCGCGAGCATGCGCTCGGGGTCGATCGCGGCTACATGGGTCTGCTCGTCTCGCCGGTACACGATCACGTTGCACGGCAGCAGCGCGCCGACCTCCGGGTCGACTTCGAGTGCGGCATGGGCGAGCGGCGGGTTGCAGGCGCCGAGGATCAGGTAGGGCTCGCGCTCGATGTCGAGCTTCTGACGGAGCGTCGCCTGCACGTCGATCTCGGCGAGCACCCCGAAGCCCTCCTTCGCGAGCTCCTCGCGGACGCGGGTCACAGCGTCCGCGAACGTCATCGTGGTTGTGGTGGTCAGGGTATATCTGTCTAGTGTCGTCGGCATGAGTGACTCCTGTTGCTTGCGCGCGGCCGCTGCCGCCTTTGTCTGCTGCTCGGCGGCATCCTGCGATTCGCTGAAGTGCGCGTCCAGGTAAGACAGGATCGGTTGCTCGCCGACGACGACCTCGCCGTTTGCGACGAGCACCGGAATCGAGTCAGAACCGGTGGCCGCGAGCAACTCGTGTCGCTGCTGCGGCTTCACCGGGACCTGGTGGGCGGTGAACGTGAGCCCGAGCTCGGTCAAGCGCTGTCTGACTCGATGCGAGGACGGACACCACTCCGTTTGCCAGAGCTCGAGCGTTGATACGGGCATGGTGAGTTCCATCTCCTTCATGCGTGACCGAAGGTCACGTTCGGCAGGATCCGCCGTGCCCACCCGGGCAGATACCACGCATGGCGGCCCATCAGCCGCAGCAGCACCGGCAGCAGCAGGAGCCGGATCAGCGCGGCGTCGAGCAGCACCGCGACGCCGAGGATCGTGCCCATCTCCTTCGGCGGCAGCGGACCGGAGAGCGCGAACGTGAAGAACACCGCGACCATCACGCCGCCGGCGGCGAAGATCACCCGCCCGGAGTGTGCGAGCCCACCGACCATCGCCGCGCGAGCATCGTGCGTGTGGTCCCAGTGCTCCTTGGCGGCGGACAACAGGAACACCGTGTAGTCCATCGAGATCGCGAAGATCATCGCGAAGAAGAACACCGGCCCCCAGGCGTCGAGGAACCCTTGCGGTTGGAACCCGAGCAGCGAGTGCAGCTCGCCGTCCTGGAAGATCCACTTCGACACGCCGAACGCCGCGCCGGTCGCGAGCAGGTTGGTGAGGACGCCGGCCGCCGCCAGCAGTGGCGCCTGCAAAGCGATCAGCAGCAGCAGGAACCCGAGGCCCATGACGACTCCGATCACCAGCCAGGTCTTGGCCTTCAAGGCCGCCTGCAGGTCGTGGTTCTCGGCCACGGCGCCGCCGATCAGCGAGCCGCGCGGCAACTTGGCGCGCAGCCGGTCGATCGTGTGACCGACGGCCGGATTGGACGGGTCCTGCCTCGGGATCGCGGTGATCAGCGCGTACCCATCGCCTTCCTGAGTCGGCAGCACCTGCGCGATCCCTGGATCCGACTCGGCGATGTGATTGCCGGCGGCCCGCTCGGCCGCCGGCACCACGATCTGCAGCGGCCCGGTCGCCCCGGGTCCGAACGCGGCCTGCACCTGCTGGTAGCCGATGTAGGAGGAGTCGCTGGTCGGCACGACCTTGATCGAGGGCATCGCGGTCTTCAGCGACAGCACCGGGATCGCAAGTCCGGCCAGGATCAGCAGCGCCGGGAGGCCGTGGCGGATCGGTTGGCGCCAGAGCCGCTCCCCCCAACGCTCGAAACGCGCCGAGCGGTGCTCGCCGCTGTGCGCCCATGGCAGCGAGAGCCTGTCTACGCGCGAGCCGATGCGGCCGAGCACGGCGGGGAGCAGCGTCAGCGTCGCCGCCAGCACGAAGATCACCGCGAGCATGATCCCGAGGCTCATCGACCGGAACGCGGGCGACGGCACGAGCATCACGGCGCTCAGCGAGATCAGGACCGTCAGCCCGGAGAAGGCGACCGCCTTGCCGGCCGTGTCCATCGTGACGGCGGTCGCGTCGACCGCGCTCATGCGATGGCCGAACAGGGCGCCGCGGAAGCGGTGCACGATGAACAGCGCGTAGTCGATCCCCAGCGCCAGCGCGAACATCAGCGCGAAGTTCATCGCCCAGATCGAGATCGGCGTGACATGCGTGCCGAGCTCCAGCAACCCGGCGGCCGATAGCAGCCCGACCATCGTCAGCATCAGCGGCAGTCCGGCCGCCACCAGCGAGCCGAACGCGATCAGCAGGATCCCGAGCGTGATCGGCCAAGAGATCACCTCCGACTTCATCATCGCCGTCCGGTTGGCCTTGTTGAAGTCCGACCACATGCCCGCGTCGCCGGTCAGGTTGACCTGCACGCCGTGCGCGGAGATCACGGCCAGCCTGCCCTCGAGATCGGCGGCGGCGTTGACCATCTCGTTGGAGCCCTTGGCGGCGCCAGCCTGGACGATCGCGGTGTGGCCGTCCTTCGAGATCGAGATCCCAGGTGACGGCGGCACGACCGACCTGACCGCATCGCTGCCTCGCAACACGGACTCGACCCGGGACACCGCCCGCGCGAACGCAGGCGAGCCCGAGGTCTGGGTAGCCGAGTGGACGACGACCATCAGTCCGTAGCTCGAGAGCCCCTGGAAATCCTCGTCGATCAGGTTGCGAGCCCTTACCGACTGCGAGCCGGTCGCCTCCCAGCCCGCGCCTGAGAGCGCCGTCTCGACCTTCGGCGCGAACACGCCAAGCCCGACCGCGATGACCAGCCAGCCGACCAGGACCGCCCGGAAATGGATGGCGGTGAAGCGGCCGAGGCGCCCGACCGGACCGACGCTGACCGCATGCGGATAGGGCTCGACGGGCTTGGCCGCCGCGCCCAGACGGCGAGAGGTGGTCGTCATCGGACGCCCACCGTCCTCGCCCCAACCGCGAACGGGACGGGTTCGAGCGACCAGCCTCGATCACGGGCGATCACGCCGTCGCTCGCCTGTTGGGCTCGACGTCGACGGCGACCAGCTGGTCAAGAGCCTTGACCAGCTGCTCTGCCCCGAGCACGCCGGACTGGCTGGCGATCGGCTCGCCGTCGCGGAAGACGATCAGGGTCGGGATCGAGCTGATGCCGTACCGCGCGGCAAGCGCCGGCTCGGCGTCGACATCCACCTTGGCAAAGTGGTACCGCGGGCGCTGAGCGGCCGCGCGCTCGAACTGCGGGACCATCGCCCGGCATGGGGCACACCAGCCCGCCCAGAAGTCGACTACGGCCAAGCCGTCGGCGACAACTCCGGGGAAGGTGCTGTCGGTGAGGTGCTGCACTTGGATATCCATGGTCCGCGGTCCTTTGTGATAGGTGCTTTCTAAACTACACAACTACACAGTAGTGAAAGATCCTAGCATTCCGCGGATGATTCGCCAAGCGATGGACTCCGTGCGAGCGGTGCCGAGGATCCGGCTACGCGACCGGGCGAAGGATCGCTTCGAGGTCGGCCACGCGGCGTCTCACACCGCCGCAGACCTGGTCGCAGAGCTCGAACACGCTCGGGTCATCGATCGCATAGACGACCGACGTGCCACGCTTGTTGCGGCTGACCATCCCGGCCGAGTGCAGGATGCCGAGGTGCTTGGAGACGTTCTGCTGCGAGGCGCCCAATGCCTCCTGCAACTCACCAACCGTCGCCTCCCCCTCACGCAGGCGGTCGAGCAGCCTGATCCGCATCGGCTCTCCAAGCACGCGGAATCGCTGAGCGACGAGCTCAACCAGCGGCTCGGGCAGCGGATGGGGAGTCGACACTTCCACGCTGATCACGCTAGCACAACCACATAGTGGTGCAGTTGGTGCCTGCTTCGTGAACTTACGCGGCTTGTGAGGTTTTCTACGTGAAGATGATTTGCCCGCCGGCGGCGAGCCCGTAGAACTCGCCCACGGTGATGACGTCCTGCACCTGCGGGACGAAGTCGTCCTTGCTCAACCCGAACAGGTCAACCGACGCCTTGCATGCGTACAGACCGGCGCCTGAGTCGGCGATCATCTCGACGAACTCAGGGATCGGCGGGATATCAAGCTTCTCCATCTCGGCCGCGAGCCTGTGCGTCACGAGCGCGGAGATGCCCGGCACGCCACCGGCCCAGGTCGCCAGGTGCAGACCGGGGTTGCCGACGGTCGCGACCTTGACATGCTCGTGCTTGGCCTTGCTGATCGCATCGAGGCCGAAGAACGTGAAGAACAGGTTCGCGTCGATGCCCTCCATCCGGGCGCCGTTCGCCATGATCAGGGCGGGATAGATCCCCTCCAGCGAGCCCTTGGAAACGATGATCGAGACCTTCTCGATCGGCTCGGGCGTCGTCGCCTGCGCCTCCTGGTGATCCAGTGTTTCCGTCATGTCATCCTCGTTTTCAAATGCATCCGCGTGGCTTGGGTATCCCAGCGATCCTGGCCGCGAGCTTCGCCGGCCCCTTTGGGAACAACTGGTACAGCTCCTTGATCGGCACCCCGGAAACCTTCCCCAGCGTGCGGATCGACGGCGCCGTGCCGGTCTCCAGGTAGCTGTTGCGCATGAACTTGATGACCTGCCAGTGACGGTCGGTCAGCTCCTGGATGCCGCTGGCGGCGGCGATCTCGTCCGCCATCTCCTCAGTCCATTGCTCCGGCTTCTGAAGGAAGCCCTCGGCGTCGACGTCGACGGGCGTCCCGGCGTAGGTGAGCGTGCTCATCTCGTCCCCCCTTGGGTAATCGCTTGGAGCTGCTTGCCCTTCGTGGACATCCGGGCGCCGACGCCCGGGATGTCGTGGCCGGGCAGCAGCACGTGCCAGTAGATCGGCTGGAAGGCGAGCTTGCCGAGGTGATTCAAGCGTGACTCTCTGAGCAGCGGCAGCGGTCCGATGTGCGGCTCCGGGAAGCGGCCTGGCACCGGCTCCAGCTCGTAGTTGAAGTCGATCAGCAATGCCTTGTGAAAGCCCGACTCGATGAAGCAGTTCACGTGGCCGTCGTAGCTGCCGACAAGCTCTTCGCCGCTCAGGAAGTGCGTGATGTTCGTGACCAGTGTCTCACCCTCGAAGTGGGTCGTCGAGCCGGCCTTCGAATTCGGCAAATTCGTCGCGTCACCGATCGCGAACACGTTCGGGGCCGCCTTCGACTGGAGCGTATGGATGTCCGTGTCGACGAAGTTCAGCTCGTCCCCAAGCCCCGGCGAGCGCGAGATGAACTGCGCTCCGCCGTGCAGTGGCACCGAGACGAGCAGGTCGAAGGGCACCTCGCGCTCGTCGTAGCTGACTAGCCTGCCGGCCGCGCCGTCCACCTGTCCGGTGTTGAACTCGGTGACAACCTCAACACGCTTGTCGTCGAGCAGGCCCGACAGCTCACGGTTGCAGATCGCCTTCGTGAACGCGCCGTCAAGCGGCGTCACATAGGTGATCTGCACCCTGTCGCGGACCCCGCGCTCACGGAAATGCCAGTCCGCGAGGAAGCAGAACTCCAGCGGGGCGACCGGACACTTGATCGGCATATCGATCATGTTCACGACTAGGCGGCCACCGGAGAACCGCGCGAGCGCCTCGCGCAGAGCGGTCGCGCCCTCCAACGTGTAGAACGTAAACACGGTCTCGCCCCAGCCGGAGCCGGTAAGACCCTCGGTCTCCTCCGACAGCAGCGACGCGCCACTGGCGATCACCAGCACGTCGTACTCGAGTGTCCTGCCGCCCGTAAGGTGAACCTGGTTGTCAGCCGTCTCGACGCGATCCACCTCCGCTACGCGGAACTCGATTCCGCGGTGGAGCTGACCGCGACGAGATCGCACGATGCCCTCGGGTCGCTCGATGCCGAACGGGACGAACAGAAGCCCCGGCTGATACACATGACGATCATCACGATCGACCACGACGACCTCGGCCGAGTCGCCGAAGCGGGCGTGCAGCCGGTTCGCGGCCAACGTGCCGCCGGTGCCGCCACCCAAAATCACGATGCGCTTGCTCACGACACTGATCGTCGTTGCCACCGCATCCCGGGCCATCCGTGCGAACCCGCAACCACAGCACGGACCACCAGCGCGACATGGTCGCGTTAACGCCTGTGACCTCAGCGAACCAAGGTTCCGCATAGGGTGGCTGCAGGAAAGCCCCGTGCATGCTGTTCACTATCGAACCCGACGGACCTGTACCGATCTATCAGCAGATCCGCGGCCGGATCATCGAGACGATCGCTACGAGTGAAGCGCCGGTCGGCTCTGGGCTACCTGCCACCCGTCAGCTGGCCGTCGATTTGGGGATCAACTTTCACGTGGTCAACAAGGCTTACGACCTGCTGCGACAGGAGGGCTTGTTGCGGATCGGTCGCAAGGCTGGCGCGGTGGTCGAGCGCGACGCGACCAGCGGCCCGCCGAGTCCTGGCTGGGAGGAGGGCTGGGTGGGTCGCCTACGGACGATGCTCGCCGAGGCGACCGCGCAAGGACTGTCGGCGGAGGAGATCGTCGAGCACTGCCGAGACATCGTCGTCGGGTTCCTATCGGTCCCGTGCGAGGGCTCGGCGATTGGGGAGGCGTCGTGAGGACGGCCGTACTTGCCGGGGATGTCGTCGTGCCGCTGTTCGGGCTGTACATGTGCATCGGTCCCCTTGTAAGCCAGCGGACCTTGCAGTCCGGCGTTCGTGTACCACCCGAGTACGCCGAGGCCGCAGTGGTTCGTCGCGAGCCGCGTGGCCATCGGTGACGTGGGAAGGCCTGGGTTGCTGGAGGTCACTGGGTATGCGCGGTCGCTTTCGCCGGCCGAGTGAGCAGCGCGAGGCCGACGGTCAGCGAAGCGGTCGCGAGGCCGGTCATCGTGATCGTGAGGCCGTGGTTGGCAGTGGTGAGGCTGACCTGTGCCGTGCCGGTCCCGAAGGACCCGACGGCCGTTGTGTACAGCAGGCTTGCGATGGCGACGCCGAGAGCGGTTCCGAGGCCGCGGGTCATGTTGAGCAGGCCGCTTACCAGCCCGGCGCGGCCAGCCGGCGCGGCGGCCATGATCGTGGCGTTGTTGGCGGGGGTGAACGCGCCGATGCCGAGGCCGGTGACCGCCAGTCCGGGCAGCAGGCCGGCGTTGCCCTGCCAGGCGATCTCGAGCAGTCCGAGGCCGGCGAGGGTCATTCCTCCGGCCGTGAATAGGCGCTCTCCCGTGTGGTCGACGTAACGGCCGGCAAGCGGGGCCGAGATTCCGATCGCGGCCGGTAGCAGCGCCAGCCGCAGCCCGGTCGAAGCCGGGTCGACGTGGAGCGCGGAGAGGTAGTACGGAACTACGTACAGCGTTCCGAACAGCACCATGAATGACACCAACCCGCTGCTCAGTCCGATCGACAGCGACGGCAGGCGTAGGAGCGAGAGGTCGACCATCGGCGCCTCGTGCCGCCTCTCTTGGAAGACGAACAGGATGATTCCGGCCAGCCCGACGACAAGCGCGATCAGGAGGACTGGGTGGGTGTAGCCGGCGTTGCGGGCAAGCGACAGGTACAGCAGCGGCCCGCCGGCGCCGAGCGCGATTAGCAGCGAGCCTGCTCGGTCGCTGCGGGTCGACTCGCGGCGCGTGCGGCTGCGGGGCAGCAGCAGCCAGCCGAGTACCAGTCCAACCGCGCCGGCGGGAAGGTTGACGAGAAAGATCAAGCGCCAGCCTCCGAGCGCGAGCAGCGCGCCGCCGACCGCCGGGCCGACACCCAGCCCTAACGCCTGGGCGGTGCCCTGCATGCCAATACCCCGGCCCAGCAGCGGCCGCGGCATCGCCTCGGTGATCAACGCGACGCTGTTTGCCTGCAGCATCGCCGCGCCGATCCCCTGAAATACCCGGGCGGCGATCAACACCAGCAAGCTGGGTGCCAGGCCGCAGAGCAGTGAGCCCAGCGTGAACACGCCGAATCCGTATGTGTACAGGAGTTTGCGCCCGACGCGGTCAGCGAGATGGCCGACCGTCGTGACCGTCGCGACGAGCGCCAGCAGGTAGGCAAGCGCGACCCACTCGACCGCACCGACACTGGCGCCGAGGTCCCGCCCGAGTCGGGGAAGCGCGAGCGTCACGATGCTCGCGTCGAGCTGACCCATGAACGCGCCAATGCACACCGTGGCGACCACGTACCAGTGCGCCCGGAGACTGTTGCGTACTGCGTCGGGCCGCCGCGGCTCGACGAGCAGCCGGCGCCAGCGAAACTGCTGCACACCCTCGTATCTGTGCATCCCTTGCTCAATTCCAGCGCCTTCGAACTAATAGGTCAAAGACATGATCACGATATGTTTCAATACTTATGCCTATGGATGAACGGAGGCTTCGACACTTCCTCGCGGTAGTCGAAGAAGGCGGTATCACGCGTGCCGCCGGACGCCTGCACATCGCCCAGCCGTCGCTCTCGCAGTCGCTGCGGCTGCTTGAGGCAGAGCTTGGCGCGCAGCTGTTCATCCGCGTCGGGCGCAGGGTGCGGCTGTCCGCTACGGGCGAGAAGTTCGTCGGGCCAGCGCGGCAGGCGCTGCGATCGATTAACGAAGCGCGCGATGTGATCGCCGAGGTCGCCGAGCTGCGTGCCGGAACGCTCGAGATCGCGGCGCTAGCGACGCTGACAGTCGATCCGATGGCGACGCTGGTGGGACGCTTCCGCGAATCCCATCCAGGTATTCAGGTGCGAATAGCCGAGCCGCCAAGCGCAGGTCAGATCAGCTCGCTGGTGCGCGACGGCTCCTATGAGCTCGGTGCCGCGCACTTGCCTCTATCCGACGATGGCCTCGTCCGTCACCCGCTCGGCGAGCAAGAGCTGCTGTTCATCCTCCCGCCGTTCACGGCACTACGCGATGAAGGGCCGATCCGCGCACCGGAACTCGCCGAGACGCCGCTCGTGGTCAGCCCGCCGGACACCTCCACGCGCATTCTGCTCGAGCAGGCGCTTACCGGCATGCGCGTCACACCTCACATCGCGGTCGAGGTAGCGGCGCGCGAAGCGATCGTGCCGCTGGTTCTTGCCGGAGCGGGTGCGGCGCTGCTGCCAGCCTCGCTTGCCCGGCAGGCCGAGCGCCGCGGCGCGATCGTCCGCGGCGCGCGCCCCGCGATCACCCGTAAGGTGGGTCTCATCCACCGCCGAGCACCGCTCTCGGCCGCGGCCCGCGCATTCCTGGAGAGCGCAACTGCACCCGGCAGCATGCGGCCCAGCTAGAACGCTCACGGAGAGTTTCGAACGCTACACGCGAACGCGCTCGGCCAGCAGCACGACGTCGTCTGCCCTGCTCTTGGCATGGAGATCGCAGCGGTCGTCTGAATTTCGGAGTGGCCATCCATTCTGAAGCTGGACCAGCGAGGCGCGGTTGACGGGGAGATCGAGCCGAAATGGCAGCACCGTGGTCCACAAGACTGTTCCACAAACGCAGAATCAACCCCCGAGTATGACCTCAAACTCCCTCAATACACGTGACGTCACGGGCTGCCGAGGCGAGCACGGTCTCACACCACGTGCGGAAGCTGGTGAGCGTCGGAGTGGCGTGAGACCAGTCCTCGTCGTAGATCCCGTCCTGCTGGGCCTGGTACATCCCGACGAAGTCGCGTGCGAGGCCCTCAGGGACCCCGCGCCCGATCATTGAGATGGCCTGCTGCTCGAGGTCGGCCTGCTCGAACGTGACCTGAGTCCCCAGCACGTCGCTGACGACTGCTGCGATCTCGTCTGGTGTGAGGCGATCACCAAAGACCGGGATCCGATCGGTGCCCTCCCAGCTACGGTCCAGCAACAGGCTGACGGCGGTCGCTGCGATGTCCTGGGTCGCGACTGTGGCCAGCGGACGGTCACGGAGAAGCGGGAGGGACAGAGCTCCCTCGGAGAGCATTTGGGGTAGCGGCCTGAGCAGGTTCTCCATGAAGAAGCCCATCCCGAGCGAGCGATAGGCAGCACCCGACTTTTCAAGCTCTGCGTCCATCGCGTGCGCCGCAGAGAGCAGACCCGCTGGGTGGGGCCAGTTCCATCCCGCACTGGAGATGCCGACGACATGACCGACCTGCTGACGACGGATGACCTCCACCGCCGGCCGCGTGAAGGAGAGGTAATGCTCCTGAGCAGAATTCGCCCGCATGGTCGGCGGGATCAGCCAGAACAGGCCTTGTGCGCCATCGAGTGCCTGATCGAGGATCGCTGGGTCGGCATGGGTGCCGACGATCACCTCCACGCGGTCGCGGACGGTGTCCGGTAGACGAGCGGGGTCTCGGACAATCACTCGCAGCGGCTCGGCCTCGGCGCTCAGAAGCTCAGCCAGAAGTTGGCTGCCGACATCGCCGGTAGGGGTGGTGACAACAATCATCAGGCCTCCTTGAGAGTGCCGCTCGGTTGACACGGGTGGGCTATGTGGCGTGGCCTCGATCGCCGCCGATCACGACGGCTATCCTGGGCAACGCGTCCTAGATATATGCATGGTACATACATTATCATTGGAGGCTCGATGAGTCAGCCAGACCCGCTGAAGACGCTCCATCAGGCCCTCTTGCAGATCGTCAGCGTTCTCAACCGGCCACAGGGCGACAACGTGATCCTGACCCGCGCTGACGTCTCGCTGGACACCGCGCTGTTTCCGTTGCTCGTCCGCGTCTCGATGCAGCGCAACCTCACAATCGGGGCACTCGCCGACCAGGTCGCGCGTGACTACTCGACGGTCAGCCGCCAGGTCGCCCGCCTACAGGGGCTCGGGCTCGTCAACGCCGAACCCTCAAGGACAGACCGCCGCCAGCGCCGGCTCAGCGTGACCGCAGCGGGCAAGAACACCGTCAAGAAGATCGACCGCGCCCGCAACGCAGTGATGAGCGAGGCCCTCGATGGATGGAGCGAGGCTGAGATAACCGAGTTCGCCCGAATGACCAGCCGGCTAGCAGCCGCCATGCAACCACATGTCCGAGAACAGCGCGACAGCGCTTCCACGTGAGCCGCCGGAGACGAACACCGCCGGCTCGTCCATCGACTTGCGCAGATCGCCCTACGCGACCCCCGAGTGCACGACGGGTCTGGGCTTGACATTGATGACGGTCGCGACGTCGGGCGACACCGCGACGGCATCCCGCTCCATCAGGCAATCACCGAAGTCGTCGCACGGCGAGACTCGCGTTGTCACGGCATGGCTGGTCGACCCGCGGGTGGTGCGGGCGCGTTCGGACTCATCCGCTTGAGCGTGCGACCTTGACGCGCTCGATCGTGATCTCAGTGCCTCGACGTACTGAGTTGGGAATCTCTGCGATGGCGTCTACATGCTCGACGAGCGCCCTGAGTTGCTCGGGCGCAGCATCGCCGGAGAGCTCCACGTCGTACGAGATCGGCTCGGAGACCGCCGGGTCGCCGCTGAAGTCGCCCCGAACGACTGCCCGGACCACGTCGAGATTGATGCTGCGTGCTGCCGCCTCCCGGAAGAGATCATTCGACACGCACCCGCCGATTGCGAGGTAGAGCAGCTGGCCACCGTTGAAGCCGAGTCCGCGTCCACCACCGTCTGCTGGTCGGTCAGCTACCAATGTGTAAGGGCCGGCGCTTCCGATCGCGGCCGCCTCGCCCGCGACGTTGCGAAATTCAACTTCGAAGGGCATGCATCTCATTGCCTCCCAGCTGGTGAGGTCTCGGTCGCGTCAGTAGCTGAAGACGGTCGCGTCGTCCTCCCCGATCCACTCGAACATCGGCGTAGCGCCCACCAGACGTGCGTTGGCCGCTAGGTCACTTTCGTTGAGCTTGCGAGCGTGAAAACAGATAGGGCAGGCCATCAGCTCGCCGCCGCCCTCCGCGTATTGCTCAAACAACCGCGACAGCGGCGGACAGCCGTCGCAGGCGACGGCCTCGGCATGCCCGGGTATCGCGAGCCTGACCGCCTCCTTGGTCAACCACATGGCCACGGTGTCGGCTCGTTGAGCGGCCGCACCGCCGACCAAGAAGGCGACCGTCACTCGCTCGGGATCCTCAAGCCCCGTCGCCAGATTGATCAACACTTTCCGCGCCACGATCTCTTCCTCCTCAACGAGATGGACATATTGCTTCGCAAGCATCTCCGAGGCCAAGGCGCGGCGCAACCGTTCCCTCGCATTCCGGCAAGCTCTACTCAGCGAATGGTCTGAAGCTCTCTAGCGCTCCAGCGATCCAAGATCACGAGCGCACCCGCTATCGCGATGCCACGAGGAGGTCTGCGATCGGGCGAAGATCCCGCCTGGCGCGGGTCTGGCGAGGGGTGAGGAGCCACGCAGCCAGCGAAGGTCGGCCTGATCTATGTGAGTGGGAGGCGGACCGTCGTCCAGCGGCGATCCTTCACGACGAACGGTGTCGCCTCGCCACCCAGCAGACTGACGCGATATTGGCCGTCAGGCAGTCGGTAACGAAGACGCCCCCGCGAGTCAGTCACCAGGACAGTGCGATCGCTGCTGCCACCGTCGAGCACCACCTGCGCGAAGCGCCCGCGACGATCGCTTCGCGTCGTCGGCTCAAGCGTCAACTTCAGTCCTCCAGCGTCCTGCATGGATCGACCTTACCGCTCCGCCTTGCTGGTTCCAGGTACTCCGCCCGCGAGCGTAGGGGCAACCTGCTCGGCGCGCCAGGCGGCGCGCGGGAGGATGCCTCAAGCAGCCGAGCGCGCCGCGACCTGAAGCGAGATCAGGCGATCCGGAGCCGCGAGCGCCGACTGCGCGGCCGCGGCTAGCGCCTCATGGTCGAGCCCATAGCGATCGGCGACGGCCGCGAGCGGCTCGGCGATGCCAACGTCCGGGTATAGCAACTGCACTTCGACTGGCTGCTCGTCGAGTAGCGCCACGATTGCGCGCGGATGCACCTCGTCGCTGCGATCGGCGTGCTCGGCATCGGCGATCGTGATCGAGATTGCGTTGGCGGTGGTGTCGTAGTCAGCCTGCACGTCAGCTCCCGGGAAAGACGGTAATCACGAAGCCGGGTTCGTCTCTGGCGACAACAACAAGGCTACGGCGGCTGCCGCCGATCTCCGCGGGCAATCGTGCGTTGCCGCGCTCGTCCACTTCCCGGGACAGCCGGTGCTGCGATCACTCTTGCCCGTCTGCAAAATCCCTGGTCAGGCGGCTACTTCGTCGGGTCGGGAAGGGCGGAAGGTGGCTCAGGAGCCGCCGGTAACGGTGTTTGAGGATGCGCTGGGTCCGAACGTGTGGGTGCTGCGGCAGGTTCAGCGGCGGCTCTCTCCGGCCGAGTTGGAGGCGTTGATAGCCGGAATCTGAGGCCCGGATCGGGGTCACGTGGACCGCCAAGATTCCACCTCGCTGTCGATGTCAGCTGGCGTTGCGTGCTACGAAGTCGGCGATCGCGTCGACCATCTGCTGGAGGCCTGGATCCTCGAGCGGGTAGTGACCCGCGTTCTTCAGCGTCACGGTTTCCACGGGGACCCTGGTGATGCGCGGCAGCACCAGGTCTGAGAGGTGCTGTGGGGTCCAGTGGTCATCACCAGGCTGGGTGTGGAGGATTGGGCAGGCGTCGAACTGCTCGGGCTCGACCGCTGGGGTGTAGTTGCCGTAGGTGGCGAGGAAGCGGGCGGTGGTCCAGTTGGCGGCTGAGGTGCGGTCCTTCATCAGCACTCGCATGGCGCCCGGGTCGTTGGCTAGGGCACTCATCTTCGAGGCCAGGCTCATCGGGTAGCGCATTCCGGCGATTGGGGTCTTCGC
>JASHQV010000441.1 GCA_030038955.1 Solirubrobacteraceae bacterium | reverse complement strand
GCGGCGGTCGGCAGCGGCGCTCGCCGGATGACCCTCCGCTGGTGCGGTCCGCGCTCGCCAGCGAGCACGAACGCCGTCACGGCGGCGGCGATCACCGCGGCGATCACGACGACCGGGAGCGAGCGCTTCAGCGCCGTGAAGCCGCCCAGCCGCTGATCCCGGCCGTGCTTCACGATCACGGTGGTGGACCAGCCGCCAGCGGCCGGGGTGGTGATGGCCGGGGTGGTGGTGGACCAGCCGCCGGCGGCCGGGGTGGTGATGGCCGGGGTGGTGGTGGACCAGTCGCCAGCGGCCGGCGTGGCGATGGCCGGCTTGGCAATGGCCGGCGTGGCGGCGGCCGAGGTTGCGGCGGCCGAGGTGGCTGTCGCCCGCAGACCTTGGGCTACCGCCGCCGGAAGTGCTGAGGTCCCAGCGCGCTCACCTGCCCCGGCGGCAAGCGCGAGCCGGGATTCCAGCCAGCTGACGTGGTCGACCGCAGTTTGGACCTGCCGCCGCAGCATCCAGAGGCGACGGCGATGGATCACCAGCGCGACGAGCGCGAGCGGCAGCATCGCCGCGGCCACCAGCGCCGCCAGCAGCCCGATCGTGTGCTGCAGTGAGGCATCCGTGGTCGACGACACGAACGTCGGCGTGGTCGCACCGTGGAGGATCGGCCGAGGATGGCCGACGGCATCGGCTCCGAGCACCGGCGCCGTCTGGCTGGCGATGCTCAGCATCTGCGCGTTGCCGACGGCGTCGGTCAGCGTGTTGCGGATCCAGTAGGCGGCGTGATGCGCATACCAAGCCACCTGGAGCAGGTGTTGGCCCGAGTACCACAGGTAGTAGCTACGGCCGCGGATGCGGACGGTCTGCGCGGGGCTGTCGAAGATCGGCGCGGTCAGCCAGGTGGTCCCCTGGACGTCGTAGTACTGGCCGAGCAGCCCGGTCGAGAACACCTCCACATAGCTGGGGTAGGCGGCTCCGCCGGGGGCGTGGATCAGGTAGTCACGGATATCCGGGGGCGTCAGCACGCCGAGCTCGTCCTGGACGCTCGGCAGCTCCAGCGGCAGTGCCAATCGCCGTGCCGGCGCCAGCGCGGCGTTCCGCTCGACTGCCGGCACCGGCTGCAACGCCAGGTGGGCGACCGAGCGCGAGTGATGCGCGATCGCGCTCGCCAGCGCAGCTGTCTTGCGGTTCGCTGGATGCAGGCTCCCGTACAGGAACGAGTGGACGCTGGCGTCGATCTGCTGCGGGCTGGCAGTCACGCAGGCGCAGGCGATCGCCAGCGGGTTGGTCGGCTGCAGGTTCACGTGAAACTGGACCTGGCGGACCGGTAAGCCGGCGGAGCTGATCAACGTATCGATCAGGCTGAGCAGGCCGCTGCTCGTGTGCAGCGTCGCGTCCGTCTGCACGGTCTGCCCGAAGATGCGCTCGAACTTGCCGATGTTGTCGATCAGCGTGGGGCCGTATTCCTGCTTGACCGCGAGCAGGAAGCTCTGGTCGCGTGCATCCCGGATCAGCGAGGTGTCCTCGTGCCGATACGACACGAACTCCAGTGCCTGGGTTCCGCACATCCGCTGGTAGCCCGGCTGCAGGTTGATCTGCTGGTACTGGGCGCTGGTGGGTGTGTTGACGTGGAAGTACCGGCGATCGACGGTGGCGTACACGCAGCCGAGATCGTTCACGGCCCGCTTGAAGTTGTTGAAGTCGATCATCACCACGTGATTCACCGACAGGTTCGTCACCTGCTTGATCGTCGTCAGCAGCGTCTTGAAGCCGCCGCATGTCAGCGAGTAGTTGAGCCGCGTCGTCACCGCGCCGTCCGGGCATTGGATCGTGGTCAGCAGCTCGCGCGGGACCGACATCATCGAGATCCACGGCTTGCTGGGGTCCAGGCGGATCAGCAGCATCTCGTTCGAGTGGGGGAGGACCGCCGCGGTGGTCGTGTGGTTGCGCTGATCGTTGCCGACCAGTAGCAGCGTCTGCGGTCCTCCCGCGGAGGACGAGGCGAGCGCGGTCGGCTTGATGTCCAAGCTCTTGCTCAGGCTCAGCGCTCCCGCCAGCTGATCGACCTGGGTCAGCACGAACACGGCGCTGGCCGTCGCGCTGAGCAGGACTACGATCAGGCAGCCGATCAGCGATCGCCAGCTGAAGCGCATGTAGACGAGAGCCAGTGGGCGAACCGCGGACGAACGGACGCAAGCCAGCGGGCGCACCGGACGGTGGAACGCATGAACATTCCTACATACTTTACGGAGTGCCCGTGACCTCTGAAGCCGGCGAGCCGGCGCCGGAGCCGGAGCCGGAGCCCCTGTCCGACCGGGCGGCGCCGGGGTTGGAGCGCCTGTCCGACCGGGCGGCGCCGGGGTCGGGGCGCCTGCCCGAGCCGATGACCCCGGGGTCGGAGCCCCTGTCCGACGGGACGGCGAAGCGAGTGGCGGACACGATGTTCGCGCTCGCCACCCCGAGCCGCCTGCAGATCCTCGCGGCTCTGCGCGAGCGTCCACTGACCGTGTCAGAGATCGTCGAGCTGGTGCAGATGGAGCAGTCGGCCGTCTCCCACCAGCTGCGGGTGCTGCGCGATCATGCGATCCTCGGCGTCCGCCGGATCGGCCGCCGCCGCGAATACGCGCTGCGCGACGAGTTCATCCGCTCGCTGCTGGATGATGCGCTCGCCCACGTTCGTGAGCTGGAAGGCCGCCCCACCCAGGCATCGGAGCGCCGCTCAACGCGCAGCTCCGATTGGCCGCGATCGTCGGCGTCGCGCCGTGCAGGCGAGCGATGAGCGTAGCGTCCCCTCCGTTCGCGCCCGCCGCCGATCGCCGCAACGCACTCGACCGTGCGCACCTGGGGGACATCGAGGGGGCGCTCGGAACGGTTCGCTCGTACGACACCGGTCCCCGGCTGACGCTGCGTCGCAGGTTGCTGCCGCTGCTCGGCGTGCTCGGGCCCGGTCTGGTGGTGATGATCGCCGACAACGACGCCGGCACGATCTCAGTGTTCTCACAGGCGGGCCACGATCACGGCATGGAGCTGCTGTGGGCGCTCGCGATCCTGTGCCCGGCGCTGTACATCACCCAGGAGATGGTGGCTCGACTGGGAGCGGTGACCGGATGCGGTCACGCGCGGCTGACGCTCGAGCGGTTCGGTCGCCTGTGGTGCGCCTTCTCGCTGGCCGATCTGCTGACCCTGAACTTCGCCATGCTGGTGACCGAGTTCATCGGCGTGACGCTGGCGCTGGGCTACTTCGGGATCAGCCCGGCGGTGGCCGTGGGCGTGAGCGCGCCGCTGCTCGTCGCCGCCACCTGCAGCGGCAGCTTCCGTCGTTGGGAGCGAGCGATGTGCCTGATGGTGGTGGCCGATCTCGCGCTCGTGCCGCTGGCGATCGGCACCTGCGGCGCCTCGCACTGGGACGCCGGGCGTGCTTCCGTGCGTCCCGTGGCGAGCGGCGGCATCGCCGGCATGGCGCTGCTGCTGGTGGCCCTGGTCGGCACCACGATCGCACCCTGGCAGCTGTTCTTTCATCAGTCGAGCGTGGTCGACAAGCGGATCACGCCTCGCTGGCTCCGCTACGAGCGGCTTGACACCGGCATCGGCGCGGTCCTGTTCGGTCTCTGCGCGGCCGCGACGATGGCGATCGGCGCAGCGGTCGTGTCGGCGCCGATGCACGGCCCGTTCACCGACGTCGGCGTCGTCGCCAGCGCGCTGAAGGCGCGCGTTAGCCCGGCGGCCGGCGCTGTGTTCGCGATCTCCCTGTTCAATGCCTCGCTGCTCGGCGCCGGCGCCGTGTCGCTGTCCGGCTCCTACGCGATCGGCGAGGTCGTCGGCGTCAGACACTCGCTGCACCGCCGCTTCGGCGAGGCCCGCGTGTTCCACGGCAGCTTCGCGGCGGTGGTGATCGTCGCCGCCACGACCGTGCTGATCTCGGGTCTACCGCTCGGAGCCCTGGTCACGCTGGTGCAGGCGCTCACCGGGGTGCTGCTGCCGAGCACGCTGATCCTGCTGCTGCTGCTGTGCAACGACCGCGAGCTGCTCGGGCCGATGCGCAACGGCCCGACCCTGAACCTCGTCGCCGGGTCGGCGATCTTCCTGATCCTCGGCTTGTCGACGCTGCTCGCCATCAGCACCGCGCTGCCCGGGCTGAAGCTGCCCGGCGCGCTGATCCTGACCGGCGCGCTGCTGAGTGCCGGGGCCGTGCCGCTGGCCGTGGCCGGCCTGCGCGCGCGCCGCCAGCGGGATCGCGACGAGCGGCTCACCCCCTGGCAGCGGCTCACCTGGTCCTCGCCGCCGCTCGAGCTGATTCCGCTGCCCCGGAAGACCCACGCCCGCGTGATCGCGCTGGCGGTGATCCGGGTCTACGTGCTCGTGGTCGTCGTGCTGCTGGCGATCAGGCTGGGTCACCTACCGCTGGGGTGATCTCGATCGCCGGAGACGTGTCCGATCGATCCGCGTGAGCGCGGGTAGAGTAGTGGCTGCATGAGTGAGACTGCGACCGTGAGCGAGCCCAGGGTTCGCGTCGAGCTCGACGGCGAGGCTGTGTGGGGGCGGCTCCGCGGCGGCGTGATCACGCTCGACGATGGGCGTGAGCTTGCCGACGCCGACGCGCGCTACCTCGCTCCTGTGATCCCCTCGAAGATCCTCGCGGTCCACCTCACGTACCGCAGCCGGATCGAGGAGTACGCGGCGCGCACACCGCCGGCGCCGTCGTTCTTCATGAAGCCGCCGACGACGCTGAACGGTCACCGGCAGCCGCTGCGCCGCCCACGCGGCAGCCGCTTCCTCAACTACGAGGGCGAGCTGGCGGCGGTCGTCGGACGCCGGATGAAGGGCGTGGCGATCGAGCACGCGCTCGACTACGTGGCCGCCTACGCGCCCGCCAACGATGTCGGCCTGCACGACTTCCGCCACGCCGACCGCGGCTCGATGCTCCGCGTCAAGGGGCAGGACGGGTTCTTGCCGATCGGCCCCGAGCTGACGCCCGCCGACCGCTTCGACCCGACCGACTTCGAGCTACGCACCTACCTCAACGGCGAGCTCGTGCAGCAGGCGACGGCCGATGACCTGATCTGGGGGGTGGCCTACCAGCTGGCCGACGTGTGCCGGCTGATCACGCTCGAGCCGGGCGACGTGCTGCTGACCGGCACCCCCGCCCACTCCCGTCCGATGAAGCCCGGCGACGTCGTCGCGGTGGAGATCGACGGCCTCGGGCGGATCGAGAATCAGGTGGTCGACTGGGACGTCGACCTCAGCGCCGCGGGGGAGCAGCCAGCCGTATCCGCCAACACCCTGCACGTCGCGCTTGCCGTCGCCGAGGACGAGGCGGAGCGGATGGTCGAGCGAAGCGGCGCATGAAAAGCCGCTGCTCAACTGGCGACCAGTCGTACCGGCAGACACTTGAGCCCGTTGGTGAAGTTCGAGCGTAGCCGCACTGGCTCGTCCGTCAGCTCGATCCGCGCGACCCGCGCGCGCAGCTCCTCGAGGTAGACGCGCACCTCGAGGCGCGCGAGGTGCGCGCCGAGGCAGTGGTGTGGTCCCCCGCGCCCGAACGTGAGGTTGTCCGTCGGGTTGCGCGCGAGGTCGAGGCGATGCGGATCCGGATAGTGGTCGAAGTCACGGTTGGCGGCAGCGAACCAGACGACTACCTTGTCGCCGGCTGCGATCTGGATGCCGCGGATCTCCGCCGCCACCATCGCCGTGCGGCGGAAGTACCACACAGGCGAGGAGTAGCGCAGCAGCTCCTCGGTCGCCGAGCGCACCAGCCCAGGATCGTTGCGCAGCCGCACGTACTCGGCTGGGTGCTGCGCGAGCGCGAGTGTCCCGAGCGCGATCGCCTGCCTGGTGGTCTCGTTCCCTGCGACGATCATCAGCGCGAACATGTTGTCCAGCTCGCGCTCAGACAGCGGCTGGCCATCGACCTCCGCGCTGGCGATGCGGGTCAGCACGTCGTCGCGTGGGCATGCGCGCCGGTCGGCGTAGTAGGCGCGTCCGATCGCGCACAGCTCCTCTGCCCAGGGCGAGCCGAATGGCTTGTAGCGGTCCTCCTCGCGCTCTCCCGTGAACGCAAGCTCGCCAACGATCGTGGGATCGGTGTCGACCAGCAGCTTGTTCCCCAGGTCGATCAGCTTTGGCAGGTCCTGCTCCGGTAGGCCGAGCACGTGAGCCAACACACGGATCGGGATCGGGGCGGCCAGCTCGGCGACCAGGTCGATCTCACCCTTCGCGACCGCGTGCTCCAGACGGTGCGAGACGAGCCCTCGCAGCCACTCCTCGTAGCGGCCTACCGCGCCAGGCGTGAAGCTCGTTGAGATGAGACGGCGGTAGACGCCATGCTTTGGGGGGTCGAACTCCAGGAAGTTGCGCCGTGCGGCGAGTACGTCCTCGGGTAGGTCGGCGATTGTTGCCGCGCCGCCTGCCTCCGAGGAGAAGGTCTTGGCGTTGCGCACCACCGAGAGCACATCGTCGTATCTGGTCAGCGCCCAGAAGCCACGGCCGCCTGGCTCGGGGTGGAAGTGGACGGGCGAACGGCGCTGCAGCAGATCGAAAACCTCCCAGGGTTCGTGATCCGCGAACAGGTCGCAGTCGAGCAGGTCGACTGCCTCCAGCGCGGCGTCCGTCACCTGCGCGTGCATTGCTCAAACCTCCTTGATCATCTGCACCATCGCGCACCTCACGGCTACCAGCCGGCGCCCTCGTACAGCGCGATCGGATGCCCCGGGGGCACGAACGCATCCGCCTCGAGCCCGCCGAAGCGGCTGCGATGAAAGATCAGCGGCTCGCCGCCGTCGTGGGTGATCCCGACGACGAGTCCCAGCACCAGCTCGTGGTCGCCGACTTGATCGAGCGCGTGTACGACGCACTGGTGGGTGGCGGTGGCGTCGTCGACCACGAGGAACCCGTCGGCGGTGCGGCAGACGTGCTGCGACGGAAACGCGCCGCCGGGGGTTGCAAAATCGATCGCGGCCTGCCGCTGGCTGCGGCCGAGCACGCTGATCGAGAAGCGCTGCGACGCTCGCACGGCCGCGAGCGTGCGCGAGTCGCGTGCCAGCGCCACGAGCACGAGCAGCGGCTCCAGTGACACCGACGCGAACGAGTTGAGCGTCATCCCCTGCGCCTCCCCGTCGGCCTCAGCGATCACGACCGTCACCCCGGTGGCGAACTCACCGGCGCACGCACGGTATGCGTGTAACGGGACTGAAGCTGGGGCAGCGGGGCGGCTCACAGCCGTGCGGAGTACTCCTCGAACTCCCAGTCGGTCACCCAGGCGTTGAAGCGCTCCAGCTCGGGCGCCTTGATCGTGCGGAACGCATCGACCAGTCCGTCCCCGAGCGCATCGACGATCACGGGGTCGCGCTCCAGCTCCGCGAGCGCCGCCTCGAAGTTGCTCGGAAGGTGCTCGCCGAGCGCCTCGTCGGGCAGTTCGTAGATGAATCCCGCGACGGGCTCGGGCGGCTCGAGCTCGCGGCGGATGCCGTCCAGGCCCCCGGCCAGCGCAACCGCGTAGGCCAGGTAGGGATTTGCGGTGCCGTCGCCCAGCCGCACTTCCAGCCTCGTCGCCAGGCCGCGCTCCTTCGGCGCGCGCACCAGAGCCATCCGGTGGTCGTGCCCCCAGCAGCAGCGCGTTGGCACCAGTGCCTCGGGGTTGAGCCGCCGATAGGCGTTGACCGTAGGGTTGAACAGCGGCATCATCGCCGGCGCGTGGGCGATCACACCCGCGATGAAGTGGCGCAGCACGGGCGCCAGCCCGTCCGGTGCGTCGGGATCCTCGCCGACGTTGGCGCCCTCGCGATCGACGAGCGAGATGTGCAGGTGGAAGCCCGATCCCTCATCGTCGTTGAAAGGCTTGCCCATGAACGTCGCCCGCAGCCCTGTGCGCGCAGCCAGCTCCTTGACCATCGCCTTGTAGCGGAACGCGCGGTCGGCGGAGTCGAGCGCCGGCGACTGACGGATGTTGATCTCGTACTGGCTGCGTCCGTACTCGTGGGCCGCGGCGATCGCGCCCAGTCGCAACGCGACGGCGGCGTCGAGCATCGCCGACAGCGCACCCTGGGGGTCGGCGACTGCGCCGACCGTATACACACCGCTGTCCTGGCTCGCGTACGGACGCCAGCCGCGCGGGTTGCCCGAGTCCGGCTCGCACAGGCAGAACTCGAGCTCAGGGCCGATGATCGGTGCCAGCCCGGTCTCGGTGAAATCCGCCAGCACGCGCTTGAGGGCGGCCCGCGAGTCGACTGGGTAGGGCGCGTGCGTCACCGGATCCTCGAGGTCAGCGATGCAGGCGGCGACGTCTGGCTCCCAGGGCAGCGTCACCAGCGTGTCGAGATCGGGTCGGGCGAGCAAGTCGGGGAAGCCCTGCTCAAACCCCGCGACGACGTTGTGAGCCAGGTCGACGGTCATGATCGCCGCGACGAATCCGATCCCGTCGTCGACGGCTGCGGGGAAGCTGGCGAGCGGAATCTCCTTGCCGCGGCAGATGCCGTGAAGGTCCGGGTACTGCAGGCGCACCGCCCGTATTCCTTGCTCTAGAAGGCTTGTCAGTCCGGCGTGCGTCTGCGTGTCCAGCTCGGCCTCCTGGCTCATCTTGCGCTCCTCATGTGGCTTCGCCCCGGATCTCACTGTTCCGATCCAAGCCGGCGAAGGCGAGCGTACCGACGTCGACCATCGCCGCGCCACCGTCGACGGGTATGACCGCGCCATTCACGTACGAGGCTGCCGGAGAGAGCAGCCACGCGACCACCTCGGCCACTTCTTCGGGGTCGCCCGCTCGGCGGGCTGGCACCTCCGCGGTGGCGAGCTCGTAGGCCTGCTCGCGACCGGCAAGCGCGCGTCGCGAGGCGAGCTCGTCCATCTCGCCGTCGGCCATCGCCGTGCGGATCCAGCCAGGGCAGACGCAGTTCGCGCGCACGCCAGCCGGCCCGTAGTCGAGCGCGATGCACTGCGTCAGCATGACTAGCCCCGCCTTCGAGGCGCAGTAGGCAGCTGACGCTGGCCCGGCGCGCAGACCGGCCAGCGAGGCGATCGTGACCACTGCGCCGCGCGCCCGTAGCAGATGGGGCAGCGCCGCCCGGCTGGCCAGGAACGCACCGGTCAGGTTGGTTTGCAGTACCGCGTTCCAGCGCTGCAGCGTCTGCTCAGCGACCGTGCCAGAGGCGCCGGTACCGGCCGCCAGCACCAGTGCCTGCAGGCCACCGAAGCGCTCCGTGCACGCCGCGACCGCGTTCCGCACCTGCTCGGGGTCGGTGGTGTCCGTGGTCAGCGCCAGAGCGCCGGTGTCGGCCGCGATCCGCTCCAGAGGCTCGTGGCGGCGCCCGCACACCGCGACGCCGAAGCCGCTGCGTGCGAGCAACCGGGCTACGGCGGCGCCGATGCCGGTGCCCCCGCCGGTGATCAACACGCTCGGCGCCACGGTGGTGACCACTAATCGCGCAGGAACTGCTCGACGAGCGACTCCGGAAACGACTTGTCGGCGATGTTGTATGCGAGCGCGGTCATCCGCCACGAGTCGGAGAGGTAGAAGCGCTCGTACAGCTCGCCGCGCCCGCCTAGCTCCGAGCCGAGGAAGTCCCAGGCGAGGCGGAACAGCCGGATGCGACGCTCTGCGTCTGCACCAGCGGCCTGGAAGTACAGATCGATCTGCTCGCGCAGCGGACCTTCGAGGTCCGCCTTGGAGGGCGTCGCCATGAAGCCGCCACCTCCGATCAGCTGGATGTACTCGTTGGCCCGCGGCAGCCACTTGGGCATCTCGCCGCGCAGCGCGATGAACGGTCGGTCGTCCGGGTACATGACTCCGCCCGCGTCCAGCTTGGCTTCCGCCTCGGCGGCCACCAGCGCGGAGCGCGCCAGCTCGCACATGGCCCAGATCTGGCCGAGCTTCTCCTGGATGTGGTCGAAGCGCACGACCCCGGTCGTGTTCGCGATCACGTGTCCCAGTCCCAGCGCAAAGCACAGCTTCACATATGCACGCGTGAACGCCTGGTGCATGATGTGCCCGCGCCAGCCGGTGTCGGTGATCACCTCGCTGTAGCCGACTGTGTCGCCATCGAGGAACACGCGCTCGCGCGGAATCTCGACATCGTCGAAGATCACCACCGCATCCATCTCGTCAAAGCGCGAGGACAGCGGATAGTCGTAGGGATCGCGCTGCTTCGAGTAGCTGTCGCGGCAGATGAAGCGCAGCCCCGTGGTCGCGATCGGAATCGCGAAAGCCAGCGCGTAGCGTCCGTCCTGAGGACGGATGTCCGAGCCCGGATAGATCAGCAGCTCGTCGGCAAATGGCGCGAGCGTCGCCAGCATTCGCGCGCCTCGGACGACGATGCCCTGCTCGGTGTCGGCGACCTTGTGCAGCGAGACCTGCCCCATCGCCTGCTCGGCCTCGGGCTTGGTGCGGTCGACCTGGGGGTTCATCAGCGCGTGCGTGGTGGAGAGGTCGCGGTCCCGCATCTGCGCCTGGTAGGCGACCAGATTCGCCGCGCCCTGCTCGTTCCCCCGCCGCGTCCACACATCGGAGCGCCCGGCGAAGCACGCGAACGTGACGTTCAGGTAGTCGGGCGTGCGCCCCATCATTCCACCTGACAGTGTGGCGACCAACTCGAATGCGCGGCGCCGACGGACCAAGTCCTCGCGCGTACGCGGAATCACGTGGGTGACGTTGACCGACAGCGAGGAGTCGTCGGGGGAGGGCATCAGCATCTCGTCGGCGTGCTCGTGCTGGAGGTCGAAGACCTTTGCCATCGAGCGTGCTGCGGCGCGCAGCTCCGGGTGCTGCAGCGGGTGCGTGATCCGTTCGCCCCGTAGCCAGATCTCGCGTCCGCTGTGGTCGAGCCCTTCGAGGAACTGCTCGCCCGTGCGCGCGCCGCTGGCTGTCTGCACGCCTGTGTTCGCCACCGCTTGTATACAATATCCGTTCTGTGGAACCTGGTCAAGACGAACGACGCGAGCGCGCACTGCGGCGCCTGGCCGAGCTGGGCGACGAGCCGGGAGGGGATCAGTTCCTCGCGCGCATGGGTGTGCTCGGCGACTGGATCGTGGATTTCGCCTTCGGCGATGTTCACACCCGTCCTGGGCTCGGCGCGCGGGATCGCGAGCTGATCATCGTCGCCGTGTTGACTGCGATCGGCTCCAGCGACCCTCAGGTGCGCGCCCACATCCGGGCGCTGCGTGCGATCGGGGTGGCTTGGGAGGAGATCGAGGAGGCGATCTTGCAGACGACTCCGTACGCTGGCATCGCCCGAGCAGTCAATGCGATCAAGGTTCTGCGCGAGGAACAGGAGGCAATCGAATGAAGGCGGTCAGGTTCGTAGATCCGGATGGTGAAACCCGCATCGGCGCGTTGGACGACGACGGCAAGGTCCGTGACGCTGGCGCCGCCGGCCCGCGCGGGTTCGTCCCGACCGATGACGCGTGGCGGGCGCTGGCTGCCGCCTCCGGTTCCACCTACAGCCGCAGCGAGGTGCGGCTGCTGCATCCCGTGATTCCCGAGAAGATCCTCGCGATCGGGCTCAACTACCGCTCTCACGCTGCGGAGTCAGAGTTGGACGTGCCGACGGTGCCGGTCGCATTCGCGATCTGGCCCTCGGCGCTGGTCGGCGACGGCGATGCGATCGTGATCCCGCGTGAGGAGACCCGACCGGACTTCGAGGGCGAGCTGGCGGTGGTGATCGGGCGGCGCACGTACCGTGCTGATCGCACGCGGGCGTTGGAGGCGGTCGGAGGCATCGCCGCGTTCGATGACGTCTCCGGCCGGCGCGCGCAGTTGGAGACGCCGCTGCGGCAGTTCACGCTCGGCAAGAGCTTCGACACGTTCGCGCCGCTGGGACCGTGCATCGCCTCCCCCGACGTGGCTGACCTGGAGAACATCGATGTGCGCACTACGGTGTCTGGCGAGCTGATGCAGGACGCAAACACGCGCGACCTGATCTTTGGCGTTGCCGAGCTGATCGCTTACCTGTCCGCGGGCGTGACGCTCGAGCCCGGCGACGTGGTCGCGACCGGCACGCCGGGCGGCGTCGGCGACTCGCGCCAGCCGCCGCGCTATCTGCGCGAGGGCGATGTCGTCGAGGTGTACGTCAGCGGCGCGGGCACGCTCAGCAACCCGGTGGCGCTCGAACGCTGAGCGGGCCCTATGCGTCGCGCTCGCCGAGGATGTCGTGCGAGAGCTTCATCGCGCCGAGCAGGTGGCGGCGGGTGAGCGTCTCGGCGCGGCGGCCGTTGCCGTCTCGCACCGTCGCGAGGATCTGCTCATGCTCCGCGATGTCGAGTAACAGCCGCTCTTGCGCCTGCAGCTGACGCTTGTAGATCGCCGCGCCGATGCGCGCGACCCATAGCTGCTCCGCGAAGCGCAGCAGGAACTCGTTCGTGGACGCGGCGACGAGCGCGAGATGGAAGGCACGGTTGGCCTCGAAGCTGCGCGGGACGCTGCGCATCGAACGACGCTGCTCGCTGAGGGCTGCGGCCATCGCGGCCAGCGGTGGCTCCGGTCGCTGCGCTGCCGCAAGGCGTGCTGCGCCCGGCTCCAACACGAGCCGCGCCTCGTAGGCGGCGCGCATGCCACCGCGATCGACGTCCGCCACGTGCGCGCCGCGGTGCGTGTGCATCTCGACCAGTCCCTCCGCGGCGAGCCGCCGAAGCGCCTCGCGCACAGGCGTACGCGACACCCCCAGGTCGGCCGCGAGGTCCTCCTGATGTACGCGCGTCCCTCGCGCCAGTGCGCCGCTGACGATGCGTTCGCGCAGCGCTGCGTAGACCTGGTCAACGACGCTCGCTATCGCCAGCGGCGCCAATTCCTCGTGGTCGATGGTCATGGTCGGCTCACGTCGCCCGATCGTACCGTCCAGGCGGTACGCGGTCGCGCATACGGCATCCATCGACGAGGCAGTTCGACGGCTGATCCCAAGCGTTCATCGGAGCACCGAGATCCGTCTCCGAATAATGGATACAATACGGCGGATTGACGACGACGACGTGTAGCAGATGCATGCGCTGATCCGTCAGCATGGCGACACCGATCCGCCAGGCCTGCTGGGCGAGTGGGCGCAAGCTCGCAGGATCCCGTTCGAGGTCAGCCGATCCGACCGCGGCGAGCCGCTTCCCGAGCTCGACGGCCGCCCGTTCATAGCCTCGCTTGGCTCCCAGTACGGCCCACTCGACCTGGACATCCCGGCGGTTCGCGACGAGCTGGAGCTGGTCGAGCAGGCGACTCGGCGCGGAATCCCAGTGCTCGGATTGTGCTACGGCGCACAGGTGCTGGCGAAGGTGCTCGGCGGGAAGATCGAGCCGGCGCCCGAGCCTGAGATCGCCTGGCACCGGATCGAGTCGCTCGCGCCGGAGTTGATCGACGAGGGACCGTGGCTGCAGTGGCACTACCAGCGCTTCACGCTCCCCCCCGGCGCGCGCGCGCTGGCGCGATCCGCGCGTGCGCTGCAGGCGTTCGCGTACGGCCCGCATCTCGGCGTCCAATTCCATCCTGAGGCGACGGTCGAGACGGTGCTCACCTGGGCGTGCAATGACCGTGAGCGGTTGGCGACGGTCGGGATCGAGGACGGCGAGGCGCTGGTCCGGCGCGGCCACGGCCACGCGGCCCGGGCCCGGGAGGCGGCGATGCGCCTGTTCGACGGCTTCTGGCGCGTCGCGCAGGCGCTGCAGCTGCTGGAGCCAGTAGGGCCGGAGCGATCGCAGGCTGAGCGATGATCGTCCTGCGCCGGCTCGACCATGTCGCGCTGCGCACCCCCGACGTGCGCGGGGCGAGCGCTCGCTGGGCACAGCAATTTGGGCTCGCGGTTCGCGCACAGGACGGCGAGCGGGCGCTGCTCGCCTGCGACGACGAGCCCTACGCGCTGGAGCTGCTAGCCGGCGCTGCGGCCGGCCTGGACCATGTCGCCTGGGAGCTCGATGTCGGCTGCTCGCTCGAGATGGCACGCGAGCATCTGGAGGGATTCGGTGCCGAGGTTGAGGGGCAGGAGGAGGCGCTGGTCACGGCCGACGCCGACGGCAACTGGATCCAGATCGTGCCCTACCGCGAGCCGTCGTCGATGCGACCGCCGCATGCGCGTGCTCCCAGTGCCGCTCCGCCCGGGCATCCACGCAAGCTCGGGCACGTGAACTTCCTGACCGGCTCGGTTGCGGAGCAGGTGCGGTTCTACTCGCAGGCGCTCGGAATGCGCATGACCGACTGGCTCGGCGAGGATGAGGGCGCGTGGCTGCGCATCGGCTCCGATCACCATGTGATGGCGCTCGTCGGCAAGGACAACGTGCACCTTCACCATCTGGCGTTCGACGTCGTCGACATGGGGCAGATGCGGATGGCGCTGGATCACCTCGGGCGTCACGGGCGTTGGCTCGGATGGGGGCCGGTACGCCACGGCGTCGGCGGCAACATCGCCTCGTACGTGCGGATCGTCGAGGAGGAGTGCTTCGTCGAGCTGTACTGCGACATGGAGCAGCTGCCGGCTGACCATGTCCCGCGTCGCTGGCCGGATGACCGCTTCTCTTCGAACACCTGGGGGCCGCTGCCGCCGCGCTCGTACTTCCGGTTCGACGCCGCGGCGATCGAGTCCGAGCGCGACAGCCTCGAGATGCTGGGGATGCCGCTGCCGCCCGCGCCGGTGTCTGAGACGGTCTCGTGAGCCTGCGGGGCTACACGACCCCGCGGACACCGTCGGGCGCGGCCAGCCTGGTGCCGCCGCCCCCTTGGCACTACGTCGCCGACTTCCTCGTCGTCGACTTCCACGCGGACGCCGAGGCGGCGGTGTCACTGCTGCCCGACGGCCTCGACCCGCACCCCGACCCCGGCCGCTGCGCCGCGGTGTACGCCGACTGGCAATCGTGCTCGGCGAGCGGCGACGAGCTCACCGACCCGGTCCGCGGGCACTACCGCGAGTTCTACCTCGTGGTCAGCGCGCTGCTCGATGGTGAAGCGGTGACGACCTGCCCGTTCATCTGGGTCAACCAGGACTTTGCCCTGGCGCGCGGCTGGATCCAGGGGTTTCCGAAGAAGCTCGGCGAGGTCTGGATGACCCGCGCGTACGCGCTCGAGTGCCGGGCGGCACCCGGGATCCGCGCCGGCTCTGAGTTCGGCGCCACGTGCTCGGCGCGCGGG